>JABGOW010000221.1 GCA_018645275.1 Verrucomicrobiota bacterium | reverse complement strand
CACCTATAAACTCACTGATGACCAACAGGCGGTTCTGTCTGAAATCCTTCGCACGGGCAACTACCGGCCTACGGAAGTGCCTTACACGAGCATTGCAGCGAAGACTGAAGACTGCAATATCAACCTCTACACGAGCGGCAAGCTGCTGGTACAGGGCAAGGGCGCACAGGAATTCGTAGAGTTTATTCTGGAGCCCCTCGTGCTGCTCTCAGTCTCGGTCGGCTACGAAGAGGTCGTCAACCCGGAGCTCTCACAGCCACACATGGGTGTTGACGAAAGCGGCAAGGGAGACTTCTTCGGCCCGATGGTGATCGCGGCGGCCTACATCGACGAAACGTTGATTGACGCCATGCGCGAGCTGGACGTGAAGGACAGCAAGAACATCACCAGCGACAAGAAAGCCATGTTCATAGGCTCAGAGCTCCGCAAGCTTTTGGGCCATCGTTTCGCACTTGTCACCATTGGCCCAGCCGCATACAACCGGCTCTACAGCAAAATGCGCAGCGTGAATCGTATTCTGGCGTGGGGGCATGCACGGGCGATCGAAGATCTTCTCGCCAAGGTCCCCACCTGTCCCAAGGCCATCTCAGACCAGTTCGGAAACAAAGAAACCGTCGAGCGGGCCCTCATGCAGAAGGGGCGCGGTATCGAGCTCATCCAGCGCCACAAGGCGGAATCCGATCCGGCTGTAGCAGCGGCATCCATCATCGCACGAGAGGCATTTCTGCGGTCGCTGCAGAAGATGGGGCAGATGTATGGTGTTGAGATCAAGAAGGGCGCGTCCGCAGCCGTTCGCGAAGTCGCCGTCGGGCTTGCTCGCAGCAAATCGCCCGAGGTGCTTCTTCAGGCCTGCAAGTGCCACTTCAAAACGACCGATGCCGTGCTTGCCGAGCTGGGCGTGACGCGCAAGGATCTTCCCGCCGAGGGACAAGTCGTCTCCAAGCCCTACACCCGCCCGCCAAAGCGGTGATCGGCTGTTCTAGATCCGATCCCAAAGGTGCAGAACCTAGAGTACTTCAGGTTTCCTGAACTTCGTCGCGAGCCTTGTCGCAAGCTTTGTCGATTCCGCTATCATGCATACGAACTGAGCGTCGTCATCCCAAGGAAACCACCGGCAAGCCGGTTGGCTCGTTGGAATAGACACCATTGATTGAGGTGTTGAATCGGTCATCCCGAGCTTGCCGAGGGATCTCGTTGCGAAGCAACGGTTTCTGTCGAAGCCGAGATCCTTCGACTTCGCTCAGGATGACACTTTCCTTGGGTTTGCTGTCATGTCGAGCGAAGTGCTTGTATCCCGAACGTGCTTCGGGGCCGAGACATCTCGGGTGCTCCTCATGGAGGGAGAACACTTGGTCCCGTGGCCAGTTCAACTGCCGACTACCAAGTTCAGACCTCTTCCAACAAATCGTTCTGGTAGAGCTCACGAATCATCTCTACGTCCAGCGCATGTCCAGCCTTGTATGACTTGATTGATCCCACAAAACGCCCTCGATCAATCAGCGCAACGGCTGCGAGAAGATCCAAAACGCCGCGGTGCCACACCGCCTCGAGCGATTTGCCGTTGTGCATCAGCTGCGGCTTGTTCACGTAGCGCCGGGGACCGGCAACCAGAATATTCTTCAGCGTGTAGCCAAGATTTCGCGTGTCCGCGAAGACCTTCCCGACGGTCTTGCAGTAGAGCATCATCCACAGATTCGTGTTGGTGCGCGCAGAGGCGCCGTGACGAACCGTCGTCGGGTTCACATCAAAATGAATCCGCTGCTGACCAATCGCCGTTGGAAAGTCGACTGCACAATCCACAGTCAGTCGATGCTCTCCAGAAGGTGCCGGTTCGAAGGTGAGGAACCCTCCATACCCGTCTACGACCGTGACGGGTTCCTTGACGGTGAGACAGACGGCAGGTTCGGACAGCGTCACGAGGCCCGCCTGCTCAATACCCTCCACAAGATCCATGCTGCTGCGATCAAACAGTGGAGGATCGCCAGAATCCATGCGAATCAGAACGTTGTCCAATCCCAGGTACTTCAACGCAACAATGTGCTCTACCATGCGCATGTAGTTGTGGGGAGATCCGCTACAGAGCACAATATTGCGCACCACCGTCCAGACGTTCTGCACCGAAACCGTGATCGGCAGGGACTCGGGAAGGTCCGACCGGTCGAAATACCAACCTGACCGTGTCGTGGGTTCAAACTCAAGCGTTCGCTGGGCATTGCCAAAGAACGTTCCCGGCCCCGTCACTGAAACCGAGTTCCCCAACGTCGTCTGCATCTGTCGGCCCCCAAGATCCCCCGGGGGCACATCAAGCATCTCTTGGTCCACAGCCTGTAGCTGGAACTGCTCATAGCTGGGAGCCAGCAACGCGGCATCGCCAGAGAGCACTCGTCCGTATTCAACATCTGCCATAAATAGCCCTCACCTCAAACTGCATAAAAAGTGGCTTTCAACTCTACCCCACTGCTTTCAGAAACGAAACCAAAACTTGCGCGGCAATTGAATCTTGAAAACAGACCTGCCGGGTGACACCATCCGAGAACCCCGTCACCAGAAGACGGCAAGAAAACATTAACACCACCCGGAGTCACCATGACATCTGAGAGAGCCCTGCCAATTGCCGTTCTTGGATCCGGTAGCGGCAGCAATTGCCAATCCATCATAGACGCCATTGAAGCCGGCGCGCTCAACGCACGCATCGTCTGCGTCATTTCCGATGTCGAAGATGCCCCCATTCTAGCCCGTGCTCAGCGACATGGCATCCCTGCCGAGCACATCTCCGGAGCCCCCTTCAAGACGAAGATCGCGGGGGATGCCGAGAAGCAGTACATCGCCCGGCTGACCGAAAGCGGTGCGGAGGTCATCGTTCTGGCGGGCTTTATGCGCATCATCAAAGCAGGGCTGCTGGAAGCCTACGCAGGGAGGATCATCAACATTCACCCCTCTCTGCTCCCCGCATTCCCCGGGCTGCATTCGTGGAAACAGGCGCTCGAGTATGGGGCAAAGGTTGCTGGTTGCACCGTGCACTTTGTGGATGGCGGGACCGATACCGGTCCAATCATCATCCAAAGGTCCGTCCCTATTCTGGAGGACGACACGTCCGAATCCCTCCATGCGCGCATCCAGATTGAGGAACACGAGGCCTATCCCGAGGCCTTGCGGGCAATCACCAGCGGCCGTGCGAAGCTCATCGGCAGACGCGTAGCGCTGAGCTGATCTCAATTTTCCGCCTTTTTCGCCTTGAAGTTCCAGAGATTGCCACTATTATCCCCGCTTTTGCCATAAAAGTGTTGGTCTGGTCGGCACTCGTCGAGAAGATCCGACACACTCTTCATAGAAGAAAGAAGTTGTACGTGAGTAAGATTGTTCTTGGACTTCCAAAGGGCAGCCTCCAGGAGGCCACCTATCAGATGATGCGGAAAGCAGGCTTCAACATAAGCTCTGGTTCTCGCTCCTATCTCCCCCGTATTGATGACGATGAAATCGACGCCCGCTTGATTCGAGCTCAGGAAATCAGCCACTACGTGGAGCTGGGCGTGCTGGATGCCGGCATGACGGGATACGATTGGATCGTTGAAAACGGTTCAGACGTCGTGGACGTACAGGAGTTGGTTTACGGCAAGCAGGGATTTCGCCCCGTGCGTTGGGTCCTCGCTGTGCCAGAGGACTCTGACATTCACTCGGTGAAGGACCTCGAGGGCAAACGCATCGCCACAGAGGCCGTTGGCCTGACGACCCAATACTTGAAAGACAACAACGTCAACGCCGAAGTGGAGTTCTCTTGGGGCGCCACGGAAGTCAAGGCGCCTGAGCTGGTTGATGCCATTGTTGAGCTCACCGAGACAGGCTCCTCCCTGCGCGCCAACAATCTGCGCATCGTAGAGACCATCCTCTCCTCGACGACACGCCTGATCGCAAACAAAACCGCGTGGGAAGATGCCGGGAAGCGGGCAAAAATCGAACAGCTCGCACTGCTGCTTGCCGGTGCACTTGCTGCCGAGGCCAAGGTGCTACTCAAGCTCAATGCACCCGCCGACGACGTCAACATCATTACCGACATTCTACCATCGTTGCACGCCCCGACCATCAACTCGCTCAACACCGAGGGCTGGGTGGCCATCGAAACAGTCATTGACGAATCTGTCGTACGTGAGATCATCCCCCAGCTGAAGAAGGCCGGGGCGGAGGGAATCATCGAACTCCCTCTCAACAAGGTTATTCCGTAGTAATAAGCAGGAGGCACCGTGGGTTCCATCAAGAAAAAGCGCCGTAAGAAAATGACGAAGCACAAATACCGCAAGCGCGTGCGGGCTGATCGTCATAAAAAGAAATAGCGGCGGTAGGAGATCGCTTATGCGAGCGTGGCTGCTTACAACCTGCTGCTCGCTCCTGTGCCTTACCGGCTGCCAGACCGTGCAGCCGGGAGGCTCAGCTGTCTCTCATGGAGACACGGCGCCCCTATCGACCCGAGAACAGGCATTTTCGAAGGCCCTGGCCCATTTTGGGCAGGGCCTTCTGTGTCAATCGGAGGAAGGCAAGGCCTCGGAGCGTGCACTTGTGCAGCTTCAGGATGCGGCTGAGTTGGACCCCGGAAACCACGACCTCCACTCCCGAATTGCCGTTATCGCCCTGCACCAGAAGGATCCCGATACGGCTATTGCCGCACTTGAAAAGTCCTACCAGCATGACCCGAAGTCTTATCAGCGGTGCGTCGATCTCGCCGCCTGCTACCAGGCTGCCAACCAACGCGAACGGGCAATCGCAAAGTACCGGGAAGCACTGAAGATCGACGATTCACCCGAGGCGGTATACATCGCACTCGCGGGACTCCATTTTCACTCGGATGCGGACGCAGAGGCACTGAAGCTTCTCGACCGCGGCAAACGGCGGGCAGAAACCACGGCCCTAATTACCGCCTATACTTTTGAGCAGGCCAAGCGCTTCGTGGCGCACAGCTCCATTCCACGGGCGATCCCCTGCTTCGAGCTACTGGCGCGGTGGGATGCCTCCAGACGCCCGCAACTCTATCAGCTTCTCGCTGAGCTCTACCTCACACAGCGTGATGTGGAATCAGCCATTGAAGTGCTCACGCTTGCCACCCGATTGCCGGATGCGCTGCCCGAGGCCTCTGTAGACCTGGCTTCAATCCTTCTGCAAAAGGGCGACAGGGAGGGGGGCTTGGAAATTCTGGAGGCAGCCAACACACGGTTTGAGAACAAACCTGCGGTTCTGTTTGCACTTGGCTACGCCTACAGCGACGCGAAGGCGTACGAAAGAGCCATTCCCTTCTTTGAGCGAACTAGCCACCTGGCCATCGCCAACAGTGACGGGAAGAAGCATCCTCACGAGCTCAATGAGGCATTCTATCTCTACTACGGTGCCGCCTACGAACGCACGGGCCAACTCGACGAAGCAAAGCGCGTCTTCGAGACCGGCTTACGGCACCACCCGATGAGCGACCGCATGCTGAACTACATAGCCTACATGCTGGCCGAGGCCAATCGCGATCTTGATCAGGCCGAGGGATACGCACAACGGGCCATCACGATTGACCCCAAAAACGCAGCCTACCTCGATACCCTGGGGTGGATCTACTTCAAGCAGGGACATTTCGACAAGGCGCTGCAACAGATCGAACAAGCCAATGCCCTGATGGGGCCAGACAGTGAGATTCTCCATCATCTCGGCGACATCCACAGCACACTTAAGGATCACAACAATGCCGTTTCCTGCTGGAAGAGAAGCTATGCCCTGGACCCAAGCAACGAAACGGTTTCTGAGAAGCTCAGAGATCTGGGGTTTGACTTGGATGCCATTCTGTTGGATACCATTCTAGAAAGTGCTGAACCCAACAAGGACTCCACAACCCCCTAGCGCATGACCGAACCACTCAGTAGAGCGAACAAAGTACGCCCCAGGGCTTAGTCTCAACATTTGGACCCATTTACGATGCCTGCGATTCATCAGTTTGTAGCTGGATTTACCGGCGGCGATGCCATCAGCAACGAATCAATTATGTTTCGTGATATCTTTCGTGGCTGGGGATATGTCTCTGAGATCTTCAGCGAAGACCGCTGCACACAACCAATTGCACGCAAACATGTGCGGGATGTCAGTTGCTACGCGGACGCCGCTAACCCGGAGGACATCGTTTTGCTCCATCTGTCGATCGGATCAAGAATCAATGATGTCTTCAAAGCCCTGCCCTGCAAGAAGGCCATTCTGTACCACAACGTCACTCCCTCAAACTACTTCGAGGTCGTCAACAAACAGACGGCTGGTGTTCTGAGGCGAGGACGCGAACAGGTGGCAGATCTCGCCAACTGCGCAGCGGTCAACATGGCGGACAGTCGTTTCAATGCATCCGAGCTGGAATCCCTAGGCTATCGCGATGTGACCGTACTGCCGTTAGTGCTGAACTTCTCCATGTTGACGCACGACATAGACTCCCGCATGCGCAAGAAGCTCTGCGATGGCAAGAAGAACATACTCTTTGTCGGACGCTGCACACCAAACAAGAAGATCGAAGATCTGTTACGTGTGTTTGCCTACTACCAGAAGACCATCGAGCCGAACTCCCGGCTGATTCACGTCGGCTCCCATGCGGGCTCCGAACGCTACTTCAACCTTCTGACCACCATGGCCAAAGAACTCGACCTGCGCCACGTCAAGTTTGCCGGAACCCTCACCCAACCCGAGCTCAATGCCTGCTATGCAAGTGCGGATGCCTTCCTATGCATGAGCGAGCACGAAGGCTTCTGCATCCCGCTCATCGAGAGCATGCAGCACGAAGTTCCCATTCTTGCGCATGCCTCGGCTGCGGTTCCCGAAACCCTCGATGGAAGTGGGATTCTCCTAACCGACCGCCGTATCGACCTCGCTGCAGAACTCCTGGATCGCCTGATCAGTAACAGCAACCTGCACGATGCAGTCGTCAAACAACAGTCGGAACGACTCGTACGCTATCGTGAGCGCGATCTGGAAGCCGAAATCAAACAGAACCTGTCGCCTCTGCTTCCCTCCTAGCCACCATGAACACGCAAATCACGATCTCAGACTCTGTTGAATCCACCCAGGCACTGGCCGAGAACATCACGCCAATGCTCCCCCCGGGGGCGCTCCTCGCCCTGCACGGTGACCTCGGAAGCGGCAAGACCTGCTTTGTAACCGGGATTGCACGGGCCCTTGGCATCCAGGATCCCATCACCAGCCCCACATTCACCATGATCAATGAGTACATGGGATCGCGACAGCTCTGCCACATGGATCTCTATCGCATTGCAGACCCGGATGAGCTCTTCTCACTCGGACTTGAGGACTACATTGATGGTGATGGCATCACCATCATGGAGTGGGCAGAGCGAGCGGGAGACCTCCTCCCCGAAGACACCATTCATATTCTCTTTGAAGTGCTGGACACCCCAGACACACGCCGCATCACCATCAACCCCCAGGAGACCCAACAGTGAAATCTGAAATCATCGTAGCGCTCGACGTCCCAACTGCAGCAGAAATTCCCGCCATCGTGAATGCCCTTCCGGATCGCATCACCTACTACAAGATCGGCCTTGAGCTCTTCGCCTCTGCAGGCCCTGACGCGCTTCGATTTCTCTCCGACAACGGCAAGCGCGTCTTTCTGGATCTGAAGCTCCATGACATTCCGCGCACCGTCGCCAGAGCCGTCGAGGCTGCGGGGCAGCACGATGTCGGGCTCATGACCGTTCATGCAGGCGGCGGACGCGACATGCTGACGGCGGCAGCTGAGGCAGCAGCCTCGCTCGGCGACCGTGCACCCAAACTGGTTGCCGTGACTACGCTGACCAGCTTGGACCAGAATGACCTGACCGAACTGGGCATCCAGCGCAGCCTTGCTGAGCACACCGCTGCTCTGGGAAGACTCGCCATTGACTGCGGAATCGACGGGCTTGTCTGTTCACCCCTTGAAGTTGCCACATTCCGTACAACACTTGGCGAAGGCCCCATTCTTGTGACCCCGGGGATACGTCCTGCCGGAGGCGATGTTGGCGACCAGAAGCGCGTAGCCACACCCGCAATGGCCGTCGAGGGCGGCTCCTCATTCCTCGTGGTGGGGCGACCCATCCTGGGCGCAGCGGATCCTTGCTCTGCAGCGGAAGAGATCCTGAAACAGATGGACGCAGCCCAGGCGTAACAACAGCACCCCAAGGGAGTCGCCATGAAGCCTGAAGACATTCCCGCCGTACACAGAGCCCTGAAACGAGAGTACGAGAAGCACGATGCCCCCATTATCGAGTTCATTCAGGCCCAGACGGGGTCTCCTTTCAAAGTCCTTGTTGCCACGATTCTGAGTGCGAGAACCAAGGATGAGACCACGACACAAGTCGTGCGAAAACTCTTCAAGGTCGTGCAGTCACCTGACGACCTGCGGAAGGTCTCGTTTGAGGAACTGGAGAAGCTCCTCTTCCCCGTCGGGTTCTTCCGCGTCAAGGCACGCCATCTCAAAGCACTTCCAGATGTCCTAGACGGGACATTCGGAGGAAAGATACCGGAGACCATCGACGAGCTCTGCAAGCTGCCCGGCGTCGGAAGAAAGACGGCAAACCTGGTTGTTACTGTTGCATTCGATAAGCACGGAATCTGCGTTGACGTTCATGTGCACCGCATCACGAACCGCCTGGGGCTCATCTCAACCAAAACACCACTCGAAACCGAAATGGCACTACGGGAATGCCTCCCGAAACGTTACTGGAAATCCTGGAACCGCCAACTGGTTTCCTTCGGGCAGACGCTATGCAAACCCCAACGCCCCGAGTGTAGCCGCTGTCCCATCACCCAGTTCTGTGACAGCGCCAACACTTGATTGACGCAGGTCATCCCAGGCGTCCCGCACAGCCATACCGCATCCTAGTGTGCTCTACTCGGCAACATTGGGCAGTCTAACTTTCGCGCTCGGGGTCGTATCGGCTTCGATATCGCCAGTGGCAAACTGGATACCGGCGAGGTAGTGCTTCAAGATGAGCGGATTCCAATACATGTCGAGGTTGTGGCCGATGCTGCTGTAGAACACCCGCCCCTTCCCCACGGTTTGCACCCACGATACCGCGTAGTCGTTGTCCGCACGGCGCGGCTTGCCACGCGGCGGATCACTCCGCTCGGGGTCGAGATGCAAAAGTACGCGCAGACGATCGCGGGAGTACGGCTCATCTCCGAACTGATAAATCTCATCCTTGATGCGAAAGTCATTCATTCCCTCAAAGACCGGCTTGATGATGGCGTGCTCGGGGTCTTCCACGACGATGGTCACGTTGTGCCCTGCCGTCCACGGGTGACCCGCGAAGTAGCCCCCCATTGCCTCGCCATAAGCCTTGTGCTTGTAACAGGAGTCGGTCGCCGCGTGGATGCCAACCAGCCCACCGCCCTGCTCGACGTAGTCAATCAGGTTATCCACGAGTCGGCTGTGGCGAGACTCTAGCGCAGCCCACTCCTCATCCGAGAACTCACGCTTCTGTTTGCGGTTTGGCATGAAGAAGTCCTGCGTCGGATTGAGCATCACAACCGCATCGAACCCCTTCAGGACACTGGGTTCAAAGTTCGCGGGATCGTTGCTCGTAACGGCCTCATAGGCCCCGGTGGCCTCTCCCATTTTTCGCAAAGCCAGATTTCCGATCGGAATCGACTTGTGCCGAAATCCTGATGTCGCGCTGAACACAAGCAGGCGTCGCCTCGCTTTCGGTTTCACAATCGGCTGAGTTGGCAGGGCTTCGACAACCTTGACGCCTTGCTCTGGCGTCACGGGGGCATCGTTGAACTTCGGCACCCACGCCGCGGCTGCACTGACACTGAGGGACAGAGAGAGAGAATAGACCGTGACAAGGGAGCCTATGGTGCAAGCATGATTTCGGTTCATGATGGAAATGCCTTTCTTTGTCTTTCAAAGCCGATCTGGCCGCTACATTGACGGATGACCTTAACGCCAAGAATGTAGCGTACACGGCAAGCCCTAACAATACCAAGTCCCAATCGAACTTTGCCCTTGTTGGACTCCTTCCCAACCGTGTAGATTGACCATCAGAACTGACTAGCCCACAGAAGGAACCAGAGACAGCACTCGACAAGGGAGCCAGAGACATGAAAACAGATGCAGCTGCATCCAAACCAAACTCAGACCTGGGAGCTACGCTTGGATTCCTTCTCCTGCGCCTATGGCTCGTCGTACGCGCGGTTGTCACTGGCATTGAGAAGTTCGCCGGCAGCACAACCAGCGATGTGGCCGTCAATATAGACGGTGCCGTCAACACCTACGGACTCACCGCGAGCGAAGGCGCTAAAGTCTACGGGCTAAGTCACTACCACGGGGTACCTGCAGCCCTCTATGACAAGCTGAAAGACGAACCCTTCATCCCCGAAGCGATGCTGAAAGCATATGACGTTGTGCTGGGGCCCGCACTGCTCATTCTTGGTATCACGCTGCTGCTCGGAATCGCCACTCGCATATCCCTGTTTCTCATGGGCTTGCTCTACATCAGCCTGACGGTGGGCATGATCCTACTCGGGCAGGACAGCGGCATCGCATGGCTGGGCATCCACGTCCTCATGGTGGCTGCAGCACTGTTCAACGTGCACCACAACCGATTTGAGATCCTCAACAAGTTCTAAGCATCTATCTGCAAGAGAGATCCAAATGAAACAGACAGTCACAAGACGTAATTTCATAAAGGGCAGCACCGCTGTTGGCACAGGATTGATCCTGGGTGCCCCCTCGATTCTAAGCGCGGCTGCAAAGCAAGCGGCCTCAGATGAAATCCGGGTCGGCTTCATTGGGTGCGGAAAACAGCACGAGGTGCTCTTCAATGCTATGAAGAACATCCCCGGCCTGCGCTACACGGCAGTCTGCGACATCATGAAAGACCGGGTCGGAGGCGCTGCCAGCCGCATGAAATCCACCTTCAAACTCGACTACATCCCGACTCGCTACATTGATGCCGAAGATATGCTCACCAAGGAGAAGGACCTCGACGCCGTCGTGGTTGCAACCCCTGACTTCTGGCACGCTCCGCATACGATCATGGCCCTCGAAGCGGGTTGCCACGTCTATTGCGAGAAAATGATGTCGAACACCATTGACGGTGCTCGTGAAATGGTCCGCGCCTCCGAGCGCACAGGAAAGCTCTGCCAAATTGGTCACCAGCGGCGAAGCAATCCTCGCTACCTCTATGCACTCAAGGAACTCATCCAGCGCCACAAGATCTGCGGCCAGATCGTGAACGCCAACGGACAGTGGAACCGGGCAGTGGCCTCTTCGCGCGACATCGGCGGCGACCTGATGAATGACCCCAAGAAACGCAGGATTCTCCCCAGAGACAGCGTCCTCAAGAAATACGGGTTCAAGGATCTCCACCAGTTCTTCAACTGGCGGTTCTACCGCGACCTCTCTGGCGGCCCCATCTCCGACCTTGGTGCCCATCAGATTGACATCTTCAATTGGTTCTTTGGCAGCCAACCTAAATCGGTCATGGCCTCCGGTGGTCGCAACTACTTCAAAGAGCGTGAGCACTTCGATAATGTCATGTGCATCTTCGAGTACGACACCCCGGAAGGCGGAGCACGTGCGTTCTACCAGGTGCTCACCACCACCAGTTCAGGGGGCGGCTACTTTGAGTCCTTTATGGGAACTGAAGGCACCATTGAGATCTCCGAGCGTGCGGCCTTCACGAATCTCTTCCGGGAGAACAGTGCACCAAGTTGGGATCCGCTTGTTGCAAGAGGCTTCATCAAGAAGGGAGCGGGGACGGCCCCCGCCGCAGCAGATTCCAGCGCCATTGCAGCCTATGAGTCGGCCCCACCTGACAAATTCATGCTCCCGGGCGATCTCAACAAACCCCCGCACCAACCCCATCTTGAGAATTTCTTTGCTTCCGTTCGGGGCGAAGCCAAACTCAACTGCGATGCGCGTCACGCTTTCGAATCCGAAGCACCCATTTACTGGGTGAACCCTTCGGCACTCGCGAACCAGACCATAACCTTCACAGAGGAGCACCTCAGCGTATGAAAACCCAACAGCAAAGCAAGTCCGTAACCCGCATCGCCCTGGCCGCTATGGCCGCCATCGTCACAGCCGCCATCGTTGCGCCCGCGCAGGCTGCGCCACTCACCACCGAGATTCCACCAGAGGTGATCGAGGGCACGCCCATGCCGATCAAGCTAGCCAATCTGGCCAAGATCCGAAAGACGGCTCCAAGCATCGACGTCCCGGAAGGCACCGTGCTACTCTCCAAAGACAAGCCAGTCACCGGCAGCGACGACTTCCCCATCATTGGCGACCTGTTCTACATCACGGATGGCGACAAGGTCGGTGGAGAGGGCTATTTCGTTGAGCTGATGGACGGCCCACAGTGGATTCAGATTGATCTGGAGGCCTCGGCCAGCATCGCCGCCGTCTGGGTATGGCACTTTCACTCCCAGGCACGCGCCTATCATGATGTCATTGTTCAGGTATCGGACGACGAAGCATTCGAGAGTGGCGTCACCACACTTTACAACAACGACTATGACAATTCCTCAGAACTAGGGAAAGGCGGCGATAAGCCCTACGTCGAGAACCGATTCGGTCTACTCGTCGACGCGAAGAACACCAAGGGTCGTTACGTCCGCCTCTATTCCGCTGGCAACACCTCCAACGACATGAACCACTACATCGAAGTGGAAGTCTTCGGCAAGAAGTAGTCCCTGTTAGGACATCCCCCTGTTTTCGCGCGTAATCTCTCATTTGAGATCCTTCGCAAGCTCAGGATGACAAATCCCTAGGGGTGCCTGTCATGCTGAGCTTGTCGACGCATCTCGCTTAAGGTTATGGCAGGCCAAGCTCGGCATGACAGAGAGCCCCGAGAATCTGTCATCCTGAGCTTGTCGAAGGATCTCCCTTGAGGTTATAGCAGGCTCAGCTCGGCATGACAGAGAGCCCCGTAAATCTGTCATCCTGAGCTTGCGAAGGATCTCGCTTAAGGTTATGGCAGGCTCAGCTCGGCATGACAGAGAGCCCTGAAAATTTGTCATCCTGAGCTTGCGAAGGATCTCCCTTAAGGTTATGGCAGGCTCAGCTCGGCATGACAGAGAGCCCCGAGAATCTGTCATCCTGAGCTTGCGAAGGATCTCGCTTAAGGTCATGGCAGGCTCAGCTCGGCATGACAGAGAGCCCTGAAAATTTGTCATCCTGAGCTTGCGAAGGATCTCCCGGCCTGTTCTTCCGCAAGAACGGGGGAATGCCCAAGAGTCCAAAACCTTGTCACCTCCCTTCCTGTAACCCTATGATGCATCATCAGCCATGGGAAGACTCCGCACACACTCTACAGCATCACGCCTTGCCCTCGCTCTGGGGGCAATCGCAATCCTCTGCGTAGCAGCGTGGCTCCGGTTTGCGGATCTCGGCGATCGCCCGCTGCATTTCGACGAAGGCACCAATGCACGAATTCTCTCCACGCTCCTCGAGGAGGGCGTCTACACGTTCAACCCGAAACACTTCCACGGGCCATTCCTCTCTCTCGTCTCCGCCCCCATCACACACTGCCTTGGTGAGAACACGTGGCAGACATTTAGCAAGATCGGCCTCCGCGCAACGGCGGCCCTCTGCGGCCTGCTCGCCGTTGCTGCGGGCCTCGGGCTCTGCCGGATTGGTCGGCACACCGATGGACTTGCCGCCGCGGCCTTTCTGGCAACATCACCACTACTGGTCTACTACAGCCGAATGTGGATTCACGAACCGCTCTTTGCCGTGTGTGGCCTTGTCACTCTCATCGCCCTCAAAGCCTTTCTGCAACACCCCAGAGTCCTGTACGCCGTGGAGCTGGGCGTCGGGGTTGGGCTCATGGCCGCTACACGGGAAACCTTCGTCTTTAGCCTTTTCGCCTGGGGAGTAGCCTCGATCATCTGGCTGCTTCAAGCGCATCCCAGTGACTCACCCCTTGAGCTCCTCAGACGGAGTTGGCGGGCCTATTCGCGGCTCCTGCTTCTGTCATTTGTCATCGTCGCGGGGATCATTGTCGCGAGCTACTCGAGCTTTGGTAAGAATCCCGCCGGTGTCAGCGACTTCTTCCGGGCTTACCTCGTCTATGATACCGTTCCCGGCCACGAGAAGCCTGCCCTCTACTACCTTGAGCTTCTGCTCTGGCCTAAACACCGGGCAGGACTCTGGTGGACCGAAATCGGCGTCTTGCTCTTGGCACTGTATGGCTATTTTCTCTGTCCACGCGGTGAAACACGATCCGCGGTCTGCCGCTTTCTGATGCACAGTGGTGCGATCCATCTCGCGATCTACTCACTGCTTGCCTACAAGACCCCCTGGCTGGCCTCTCTCGCCTGGGTTCATTTCTGCCTCGCCGCCGGGATCGGTGCCGTTCAACTCATCCGCACCGCACGGGGGTGGTGGCGTATTCCCGCCGCCGCCATCATCGCAGCCATCCTGATCTGGCAGGGCATGCAAAGCGACCACGCTACGGGGCGCCTGGCATCCGACGCACGCAACCCTTATGCCTACGTGCCCACTTCACGCGATGTTGAGCGCATGGGAACATGGCTTGAGGCCCTGCGACAGCAGCATCCCCCTCTGGACCAACAGGCCGTTGCCGTCGTGGGCTCCTTCTACTGGCCCCTCCCTTGGTATCTGCGTGGATTCAGCAAGGTGAGCTATTGGGAGACACTTCCCGAGGATGCCGCACATCGGCCGCTGCTCCTCGTGCTTTCGACGGCCAAGGAAGCCGACCTCGCCTGCCTGAAGGAAACACACGAGTGCTTCCCGCGGGGCCTGCGCCACGAGGTGCTCGTTACCGTCGCCATTCGCAAAGATATCTGGGGACATCCCGGAGGCAATTCACGATGATGCAGCTTCAGGACAACCCCGGGCTACGGACGTTCTCTGTCGAAGCGATGCATACGACATTCACACTTCGGCTCGACTGTGCTGACGAGAAGCGTGCACAGGAGGCGGCCTCGGCCTGTTTCAATCAACTCGATGCGATCGAAGCCCACATCAGCCGCTTCCGAATCGACAGCGATATCACCCGCATCAATCTCCTGGAGAAGGGAAAATCCCTGCTGGTGTCAGAGACCACCCACGCCTGCCTGCTACAGGCCTTCGAAGCCCAAGCCATGACCGCTGGTCTGTTCGACGTAACCTTGGGTGCCCTTACATGGCCCGACGGACACGGGGACGACGGGGCACGCGCTAGCGACGCAGGACAACTCGAGGTGGACCCCACCCGCCCTCTCGTGGGGTGCGTGGAGCCCGGGCGGCAGATTGACCTTGGCGGCATCGGCAAGGGCTTCGCTCTCGACCAGCTTTCCAGAACGCTTACCTCCTACCAGATCGACTCTGCACTCCTCTGTGCTGGGGCAAGCTCCATCCTGGCCCTGGGGCCACATGGTTGGCCAATCACGCTTTCCGGCGACGAGGAGAACGTCCCGTTCGAACTGAAAGCGCGGGCACTCAGCGCATCCGGCATCGGTATTCAAGGTGCTCATGTCGTGCACCCCGATTCCCCCAGCGAAGAACCGATCTATAGCTTCAAGCGTGTATGGCTAGCCGCCTCCAACGCCGCTCTCGCCGATGCCGGCGCCACCGCGTGCCT
Organism: Verrucomicrobiota bacterium; assembly: GCA_018645275.1. Lineage (GTDB taxonomy): Bacteria > Verrucomicrobiota > Kiritimatiellia > UBA8416 > UBA8416 > JABGOW01. The sequence continues at coordinate 10,205 of JABGOW010000221.1, read as the reverse complement.
CCTCATGTCCGACGATGAAATCGAGGCTTTTGCAGACACGTACCAGAACGAGATGACCATCTATGCCGAAGACATCGACTCCACCGAGGCCCGGAGGGTATAGAGGTAATGACAACGAACTCCCAACATCCAAGTGCGCGAGAATCAGAGAATGACAGGACCTTCGGCTCCAAGTTCGCATCGCTCGCTTCCCCCCGAAGCGAGTTCGGGGTACAAGCAATTGGAAATTGGATTTGAGTGTTGGCTCTTTGGATATTCAGAAGAACTGTATACGATGTGTTGGCATTCGAGATTGAGCCTGTGGACAGCGTAGGCCCGTAGCGACGGTTGCCTACCTGAATCGCTCATGACAGAAGCGTGCTACCGCCGCTAACGTCGCAGCAAAACAAAAAAGGGACCCAAGAACATGAAGAAGAGACACATTGCAGTTTCCCTGACAGGGCTTCTCGCCCTCGCCCATATCGCAGCAGCCGTCGAGCCGGACGATCTGATCCTCAACACAGATCCTGAGCCGGACCTCACGACGCCCGGCTTTGTCGACCTTTTCAATGGCCGTGACTTGACCGGGTGGAGTGTCAAGGGCGGCAGGATGCTGTTCAAAGCAAAGGATGGTGTCATCATCGGAACCTGCGTGCAGAGACAGCCAAATGGATTCCTCTGCACCGATAAGACCTACAGCAACTTCGTCTTCACCACGGAGTTTCGTTGGGAGGTCCTTGGTAACTCCGGCATCATGTTCCGCGCCGGCACCAAGATTCAGGGCACGATGCAAGATCGCGTCTTTGGCTATCAGGCCGAAATGGATGACAGAGAACGCCGCTACACCGGTGGTATCTACGGAGAAGCCATGGGCGGTTGGAAGTATCCACTTTCGAAGCCCGAAGCCCACGCGGAGGCACGCGCCGCCATCAGGGATCATCGCGAATGGAACCGGATAACCATTGAGGCACAGGGCAACGTATGCAAGACCTGGGTCAACGGGATTCCCTGTTCCCACCTCGTGAACGACGAGCGAAGCGAAGGATTCTTTGGACTTCAGGTTCACGGTGGCAAACAGGGCACGATCAACTGGCGTAACATCCAGATCAAGGAACTCGATGAGTGAGAGAAGCTGGATAGGACCTCCACGAGCGAACAAGGTCACCACGAGTGGACCGGACGCGAGGCCCGCCGGCCCTGGGAGAGTATGCAATGTCTGAGACGGACAGCAGAAGGCGGATCTGGGATGCACGCTACGAGACCGGCGACCTGCCATGGGATTCGGGCCGGCATGACCACAGCCTGGAGGCGGTGCTTTCGGAGTACGACATTGCCCCCTGCCAAACACTCGAAATCGGATGCGGAACCGGCACCAACGCCATCTGGTTAGCTAAACGGGGATTCACGGTTACAGCCATCGACATATCGCCGCTCGCGCTTGCCACAGCACGCGACAAGGCCAAGGCCCCCGACGTGGCCGTGAGATTTCTGGACGTTGATGTGCATGGCAACAAGCTTCCCGATGGTCCATTCGATTTCGTGTTCGATCGCGGTTGCTTTCACGGCTCCGATGAACAGGAACGCGATGCGTTCGCCGCCCATATCCACGCAGCCCTGAAGCCGAAGGGGCTCTGGTTCAGTCTCATCGGAAGCGCCGACTCTCCACCGCGCGAAGTAGGTCCGCCGCGACTCACCGCCCGGGAGATTGCCACCCACGTCGAACCCCGCTTCGAGATCGTCTCCCTCAAAGCAACCCACTTCGACTCCGACCAAGAGGATCCCCCTCCCGCCTGGGCCTGCCTTATGCGAAAGCGCAACGGCGTGTTGTCCAAATCTAAATAGCGCCTTCCTCCTTCGCCCGTTGGGCTACGGCGGACACATCGGCGAGATGCTTCGGCAAGCTCAGCATGACAGTTCCTTAGGCAACACGGGGCCCAGGGAAACGGTCATCCTGAGCTTGTCGAAGGATCTAGCTGAAAGGGCGTGATATGTGCACGTACCATCAGACACTTAGCTATATCTCGCCCTTTCAGGGCTCAGACCTTTTCCTATGCGCCAACTACTCACTTCCGTGAAGCGCCCGATTCTTAAGGAAATTTTCGGAAATCTGCAGGTCTCGTTGCTTCTACATACTGACAGGCGTAGAGTTCCACATGGGGTGGAGCTGAGATTCAGAGGGAGGTCAGTGTGACGGTTGAGCATATTCTTAACGATGTATTCGGATTTAAGGCGTTTCGTGAAGGGCAGCGCGAAGTCGTCGATCAGCTACTGGATGGTCATTCAGCCTTGGCCGTTTTTCCAACCGGGAGCGGAAAGAGCCTTTGCTTTCAACTTCCCGCCCTGGTGCTGGACGGCATGACGCTGGTCGTGTCGCCACTGATCGCGCTGATGAAGGACCAGATCGACTTTCTCGTCGAGAAGGGCATTCGTGCAGCTCGATTGGACTCAAGTCTATCCGCGGATGAAACGCGCAAGGTCTGGGACGATCTGTGGAATGCTCGGTTGAAGATTCTCTACGTCGCCCCTGAACGCTTTGCCAGCGAGCGCTTCATCCAGCGACTGAGCCGTTCCCCCATTAGCTTGATGGTCGTTGACGAAGCCCACTGCATCTCGGAATGGGGACACAACTTTCGCCCGGACTACCTGAAACTGGCAGCCCTGTCACGTGAACTGAAAGCAGAGCGTGTACTCGCTCTGACGGCCACCGCAACGACATCGGTGTCGGAAGATATCTGCCGAAACTTCTCCATCAGCCCAGAGGCTTATGTCAATACGGGGTTCCATCGCCCGAACCTGATGATGCGTGCTGTGCCCTGCCGTGCATCCGAGCGCGACGAGATGCTTCTTGCACGCCTCCGCGGCCGACCGCGCGGTGCCACGATTGTTTACGTCACACTACAGAAGACGGCGGAGCGCATAGCGGAGTATCTCTGCTCAAACGGCATCCTCGCCAAGGCCTATCATGCCGGCATGGATGGTGATGTTCGACACGCGGTGCAGGACTGGTTTATGGCCACACCCGATAGGGTTGTGGTGGCTACCATCGCGTTTGGCATGGGCATAGACAAAGCCGACATCCGCTACGTCTATCACTACAACATGCCCAAATCTCTGGAGAACTACATGCAGGAAACCGGCCGCGCGGGACGCGATGGCGACAAGTCTTCCTGTGACCTTCTGGTATGCCCGGACGACATCGCCACGCTGGAAAACTTCTCGTACGGCGACACACCAACCCCGGAAGCCGTACAGGCGATCATAGCCCACCTGCTTCGTCAGCCGGACACCTTTGACATTTCCGTCTACGAGCTTTCCGCCACATACGACATGCGCACGCTCGTCATATCCACTCTGCTGACCTACTTGGAGTTGGAAGGAATTACGGCATCGACGGGGCCACTCTACAACGAATACAAGTTTCAGCCGCATCGCCCCTCCTCGGAGATGCTGGAGGGCATGGATGAGGAGAACCAACGTTTCCATCGCGCACTCTTCTCCAAGGCAAAGAAGGGACGCACCTGGTTTTCGATCGATATCACAAAAGCTGCGGCGGCCCTCTATGAGACACGCGAGCGCATCGTGGCCGCACTGAACCGGCTCGAAGAACAGAACGAGCTGACACTGAAGGTCGCCGGCTTACGTCGTGGCTACCGTTTCATACAGCGACCCACCTCCGGCGCAGCGCTTGCAAAGACCATTCACGAGCGCTTCGCGCAATCGGAAACGCGCGATATTGCACGTATTGGGCAGGTCGTAGCGCTCGCTTCCTCGGAGTCATGCACCGTGCGAGGTGTTCTGGCGTATTTCGGTGAAACGCTACCTGGCGACTGTGGGCACTGTGACCGCTGCCTCGGAGAACCCATTCCGCCAATGCCACCAACCGCCGATGTAACCCTAAGCGCGAAAGACAGAACCGCAGTCGCTTCCCTCATGGAGGAGAACCACGAATCGCTGGCCTCACCAAGGCAGATCACTCGCTTTCTCTGCGGGCTCCCCTCACCCGCGGCTTCGAGAGCCAGACTCACCCGTGATCCCCGCTTCGGCCAGTTCGCAGACCGGCGCTTTGGAACCGTGTTGGGTGCTGCCGAGGATGCCCAAAAGTAGTACACGTGCAAAATCACCCAAAGTGCTAGCCTGCCAGATCCCGGAGTCAGAGTCATGTGTGCTTAGGTAAGAAGTGAGTGCGCCCCACTTAATGGTGTTGACCCAGGAAACAGGCCATAGCCTCGGAGCGCGGTTACACCGTCCAGCATGGCCGCGCCATGCGTAGCCCGAAGGGCGAAGCATGGTGGGCGATGACGGACTCGAACCGCCGACCCTCTGGGTGTAAACCAGATGCTCTAGCCAACTGAGCTAATCGCCCCCATTTCAGAAAGGAGCGGTCAACCTACCGAAACCGCAGAAGATGTCAAGCCATGCGTGTCGAGGACATTCCCCCGTTTTCGCCCTGCTTGTCGCATCAGATCCTTCGGCTGCGCTCAGGATGACAGTTTTCTAAGGTTCTCTGTCATCCTGAGCTTGCCGAAGGATCTCCGACCCGATTGTGCCGCAAGAACTGAGAAAAGCTCTCATGCTAGGCACTCACATTTGCGAACCGGTTTGCGCCCGGTAGGCTTTTGGCAGCGTTTTTAGCCCCATCTTGCGCAGTGAACGGTTCGAGCACGACTGATAGAGCAACGTGCCATTTGATTTGAAGACACTAATCACAACACCCTCAAACCGCAGGCCCGAACGGGTCGCCCGCCTGTACTGCCGGGCAAACACATCACGCTCCAGCCCCCAGGTTTCGACCGGAGGACAGGCCACATAGAGCCAGTCGCTGTATAGTGGCGGCAATCGTATGAGTTCCTGGGAGAACTCACGCAATGCGGTTGCCCCTGACGAACCGGATGCATCCGAAGCAAAGTACTGTGCGACGGCCACCGCGTCCCTTAGCCCCTTGGGTGCCTCCGGGGCACGGAATGCGAGCTGCATCCTATGCACCAGCCGCTGCTCATGTGTGCGCTCCACAAAATCACGGCGTTTTCGCTCAAGTCGGTCGCCAAGCTGGCTGTGACCAAGCGTCAGCGCCACCTGCACGCCAGAGCCCTTCCCCGAACGGAAGGTGCTGCTCAACTGAACACGGCTGTAGGACACTCCCTCATCAAGCAGCGATGATGCATCTCTTGAGAACCGAGGAATGACACAATCCTCGAAAATGGCAGCAGCCTCATCATCCTGCAGAACTTCAGCTTGGGGTCCTGCCGGTTCAGCTGCGGCAGGTTGCTCGTCCCTTTCCTCCCCCTCAGCTTCTCGCGCGCTCTCCAGAGCCCGTGCCTCGGCCTCAGCAATCACAAAAGCGGCGGAACTCACAACGGCATTGCTCTGTAACCATTGCACATCCATAGCAACACGCCTCGCGCTAGGAATGTCGCCCTGCTGTGTGTACTCGCGCTTCATCTTCTCTAGACGGGCCTGGTACTGCTCGCGAAGGGCGGCAATGCGTCGACTGCCGGCAAGCGCAGCCTTCTCCTCCGCCCGGCGATACTGCTCCCGCAAGGCTGCAAGTGACGCCCCAACCGGCTCTACCTGAGCAAACGCATGCGTCTCCGCAAACGCCCGAGCTTCCTCAACCACAGCAAGGTAGCCATTCAAATCCCCTTCCGCCTGCAGAGCATCGCGAAGGGGCTCGAGCTGAGCCAAGTACTGAGCACCAAGCGCTTCCCGTTCAGCAGCGCCGTCAGCCTCCAACTGAGCCAAGCTGTTTTCGAAAATTCCGCGCAACTCATCCAAGTGCGCAATTTCGATTTCAGAAGGACCATCAACGGCCTGAACGGGCTCCACTTCATTCATACTCCGAACAGGACCATTGGAAACCAAGGATGGCGCAGATTCCGACACGACCGTTTCTCCGGCATCCTCTTTCTCGCTCACTACGGCCACACCACTAACATCGGTGACCACGGAGGATTCATTTGTCGGGAGCGGCACAACGCCGGAAAACGGGATAGGATCAAAAGGAGAGTCAGACTCCAGGCCTTCTACAAAGATCGGCCGAAGCTCCCTTTCAGAGAAGATGGACTGGTGCAGGAATGGGTCTGGCTCTGGAGAACGGCGAAACAGACCAACGAGTGGATCAACATACAGGATCAGGATGAAGAGGATGACGAGGCCAGCCATACTCCACATCAGCTTCCGCGCAACCTGCGGGGTCACACGGGAGAGTGCAGATACCTCCCGCTTCTGAAAGAGGTCCTCCCAAGGCGCTCCTGACTGCCGCGATGCTCGCGGAATCGGGATCTCAGCGTGGCATGCAGGACAGATGAACTCCGCGTCACCCAACCCTTCGGCCACCGATAGTGGGGCCTCGCAGGCAGGGCAGCTGAACGCAATGGCGGGAGGGGGAACCCGGACACCTTTGCCACAATCCGTACAGGGCACCTCGACCCCTTGCACAGAATCATCTGCGGCCAATCGTTTGCTGCAATGCGGACAGCTAAAGAGAATCTCGCTCATATGCGTACCCCTACCTTCTCACACGCCCACTCTACCAGCCCAACCCTTCCGCCGCAAAGCTTTCAGCCTCTTTGTACATTCCCCCGTCTTTGCAGGAAACCCACATTGGAGATCCTTCCTTCTTCGCTGAGGAAGCTTCGCAGGACAGGTCGACAAGCTCAGGATGACAGTTCTAGAGCGTTGTCTGTCATGCCGAGCTTGCCGAGGCATCTCCGCAACACGCCAAGCAAATTCTCCGATTTCACATCCCAAAAGCAGAAGATCCTTGTCCTTTCCAAGCATTCTTGACGATCGCACCTCAAAACTGCAGATAGTCCTGATTCAGCTCTTCTTCGCTCAATTCCGACGGGACTGTGTTTGCTCCTTGAGCTGCGCACCCCTCATCCTTATCCTTCCCCATGCATGACAAGAAACTCGATGTGTTCTTCTTCGAGGCCTTTGAGGAAGAGGAAACGGCGTTACGTGCGCATCTTCCGGCGGGGATAAAGGCTGCTTTCACAGCAGACACCATCCAGGAGTGGGGAAGCGCGGACCCCAAGGCTACCATCATAAGCATTCGAACCCAATCCCAGATACCTTTGGACTGGGCTCCTGGTCTGGGCGGCATTCTCACACGCAGCACGGGGTATGACCATGTGCTTCGCTATCTGGCGCAGACAGGGACCGCCCCGGCAGCAGGACACCTTCCGATCTACTGCAACCGAGCCGTTGCCGAGCAAGCCCTCCTGCTCTGGATGGCCCTGCTCCGACGGCTCCCTGTCCAGCAGGCACACTTCCGGAAGTTCCATCGTGACGGCATCACAGGACATGAGTGCCGGGAGAAGACTCTAGCCGTCTTCGGTGTGGGCAATATTGGCTACGAAGTCGTCCGCATCGGCAGGGGCCTTGATATGCACGTCGTGGGTGTCGACATCGACCAACGCCATCCCGACGTCAACTACATGACACCAGGGGCCGCATTGGCAGCAGCAGATATCGTAGTGTGCGCCATGAACCTGACAGCGGAGAACGAAGGCTATTTCAATACCGCGCGCTGGAGCCACATCAAACCCGGCGCGCTATTCATCAACATAGCCCGAGGTGAACTTGCGTCGGCCGTCGAGCTCACGGCAGCCCTCGACGCGGGCCACCTTGCCGGTGTTGGCCTTGATGTCTACAACCACGAACCTGAGCTCGCCGTTGCCCTACGCCAGGACCAGCCCTCGGCAGACCCCGAAGTCATCGCGCTCCTCGCACTATCACAACGCTCGGATGTCATCTGCACCCCCCACAACGCCTTCAACACCGCCGAATCCGTCACACGAAAAGCCGCCCAGAGCATAGAACAGATCGAGACCTTCCTGAAAACCGGCACATTCCTCTGGCCCCTCCCCGTTCCAGGTGGCCACCCCGCGTAAGGGCATAGAATGTGGACGCAGCCAGCGGTGCCGGGCTCGCGAACGCACCACCCTCGATGACCCCTGCGTATTGGGTGCGCGCTGCGAAGAAGGTGTGCCGCCGCTACAGATCTTCCGCCACAAGACGCAAGCGGACCCCCAAATCACGGCGTTGCGTGCGAGGCGCCTCGTCCACCGAGGGTGCCTCCGACAGAGCTTCGCCCTCCACAATCCGATAGAATCGGGAAGCCCCCTCGCCAGCCTCATCATCGGCAAAAACGTTCACCGGCGGTGTTGCTGGCACGTTCGTGGCAATGATCTCAAATCCAGCAACCAAATTCGTTGACCGCTCAACGCAATAGCAGTGACCGCTTTCACCGTCCCACTTGATTTCTGCTTTATGTGGCAAATACCGACCTCCTCGAGTGGCAGGATCTGCCGCAGGCTCTGCGACAAGCGGATCACGCCCCATTCGCACCTCAACACCATCCATAACGTGATCGCCATCTGTGTCTCGACTAACTGGGTTCGTCCCTCGTAGCCACTCAGCCACATTTCGAAGACCATCACGGTCAGTATCCATGCAGCGACATCGCGAGAGCGACCTGAAATGCGCAATCTCCCACCAGTCCGGCAGCCCATCACGGTCCGAATCATCGCAGAAGAAGGCATGGATTGACCTCGGTGCATCCATCACGAGCTCAACGGCTCTATGGCGCGCACGCTGAGCCCCCGCGACTCCCAACCACTCCTGGAACATCCAATCTGGATAAGCGAAAGCAGTAACACAGACGCGGTCTCCTTCAGGGAACCACCTGCCGGAGCCATCAAGAACTCCTCGCCCCGTTACCGCCACATCCAACCGGTACTCCAAGGCCCACAACCACGTCAAAACGGAAGCCTCCGAAATCACGAAGCTACAGACATTAGAAGTCCCGTTGGTTGGTACGCTTCCAGTCCCAGTCCAACCCGTGCAACGCCATTGAACCCCATCGCCAATGCTAACGACGTTCGTGACGGAATTGGTGACAACAGAACCCACACTATATGCAGCACTGCCATACCCTTGTGGCGCGGGAACACCCAAAGCCTCAGGATCTCCGTCGACAAGCAACGGGACACCTGATTCGTAGATTCCGTTATACAAGGCCGCGATGTCTCCCGAAGAAAGGCAACAGTCATAGATGCGCACTTCATCATATGAGGCAGTCAGCCGCGTAGAGGTCCGCTCTCCATTCCAATCCCACCAGTGACGCCCGAGTGCAGCGTTCTCTGTGTCGACCTCAACAGTTGTGGCTGTGGACCCAACCAGCTCTCCGCTACAGTAAGCTGACATCACACCATTTGAGTACGTAAGACCATAGTGGACAAACTGACCCCGGTAGCTTGGGAGGAATGGTGTCGTTATCTTATTCGTTCCAACCCGAAATCCAACATAGTCAGAGCCAGACGTCCCGTGATGAATGTCAACACTCCGTGCGCCTGCGCCCTGTCTACCAAAGGCGATATACGCCTCGGACGCATCAAGTCCAAGCTCCTGTTCCGAAACCCACAACGAAATCGAGAACGAATCAAGTGCCTCAAAATCAATGAATGGTAATAGTGCATGCCCTCCATTCGACCCAAAAGTGGATTCAGTCCCAATAATACTTAGCGCAGAGCCCTCCCCTCCAAGCCCAGTGCTGTAGCTAGCCGCATTGTAAATGCGGGCATCATTCCCGTTACCGCTGCGATCTCGCACAACAGATCCCTCCTCATCTTCGAAGGTATAGTGCAACAACATCTGAGGCAGCTCAGAGAACTTGTCCTCAGCGTTGATTCTGATTCCTGGAATACTCTCAAGAGGTATACGGTCGCCCGAGTCACCCACTCGAGCACGGCAGGCATTCTGGGGTGACGTCTTTGCATCAACTGCACTCGCAGATTGAACAGTACACACCACAGCCCATACCACCAGCAGCAGACACCTCACGAAATGCCTCCATTCATGAAATCAGAATCGAACACGCCACTCTCTACTACCGACTGAGTCTATACCAACAAGACCGGCCAGTCTACACTAATGTGCAACTCTCTCTCTGCACTGTTCAGGTTTCGAACCACGGATGAAGCGGATGGGCACGAATCTGTGAGTCCTTGTTGAGGGGATGAATTTGTCCAAGCGCGATCTACAGATCAGCTGCGAGATGGGGGCGGCCACTTGGTCTGCTTTCGGGCACAGCTTTCCCTCCGCACCACTCGATCGCCCTTGCCTCTCAACGGCAGAGCTCGTGGGCTACTCTTGTTTTGCCTCTCCCGTCCCGTCTTTTCAACTCTCGGCTTTACGCTTTACTCTCTCTCCCCCTCGATGGATAC
>JABGOW010000325.1 GCA_018645275.1 Verrucomicrobiota bacterium | reverse complement strand
GTTGTCAACCGGACGCCCCTTCGTCGATGACGTCCGCCAGCTCTTCCGCCAACGCCAAGTCCGCGCAAGGAGGGGATAGCAGTGAACGCAATCTCCAAGAGCATATTCTCTTGCGCCCTCTTGCGGCCATTCAACAGAGCCAGAGCATTTGCCGCTTCGCTGCCGATGATAATCGGCCAATTGCCTTCGGCTGCGCGACTCTCAGCTTTCTGCTTTCCCATTTCTCCCACGCCCATCAGCATTTCAGGTTTGCCGCTTCGCTGCCGACGTCCCGCCGGCCAGTTGCTCGCAAGCTCGCTGCGCAGGTTTCATCCCTCAGCCCTTCCCCTCAGCCCTTCCCCCCAGAGCCAGAGCATTTCAGGTTTCAGCTTTCATCCCTCAGCCCTTCTCCCCGCCCTCCTCGCATTTCTGCTTTCGGCTTTCCCCATTTCGGCTTTCTCCTCCGAGCCCCTTCAAGAGACGGTGACGCAGGGGCCGGTCACGGTCACCCTGACCGCAACCCCAGGGAGCGTCTTTCTGAATGAAGACATTCTTCTGACGATTCGCGCCACCAGCCCTGAGCATGTCACCGTCACGATTCCAGCGATCAGTGATCGCCTATTGGGGTTCTTGGATGCCGGCAGCTTCGACCGCGAACCCGAGCTCAGAGATTCACAGCGCACGATCGAGCGCGTGGTCCAGCTCACTCCCCTGATCGCAGATGAGTATCGCATCGCTCCAATGGCAATCACCTATACTGGTGGCAGTGAAGCACCCCACGAGGAGGCATGGCTCGCGACGCCGCCACTGGTACTACCCATGCATGCCGTGACCGACCATGATGTTGGAGATGACATCAAGGCTCACCTTGTTCCCGTGTGGGTGCATCCGCCATTGCGAACCGTCGCGGGCTACATCGCTATCCTGATCGGCATTCTTCTGACCGGATTCATCGTTTGGAAACTCATCCGTCGGGCACACCGCCGTATCCGGCTCATGCGCATGTCCCCACGTGAGCGAGCGCTGGAGGAGCTGAAGGAGCTGCTGGTGAAGAAGCTGATTGAGCAAGGGCAGATCACAGATTTCTACGTTGAACTGACGATGGTGGTACGACGCTACATCGAGCGCCAACATCACGTTCGCGCCCCCGAGCAGACCACAGAGGAGTTTCTGGCTGCGGTGTCGAACGATCCCCACTTCGACGACGCCGTTGTCAAGCGGCTCCAGCGCTTCCTTGAAGCCGCCGATCTCGTCAAGTTTGCGGCCTATCGTCCCGACAGCACCAACATCGACACCGCAATCGACACCGCCAAGGACTATATCACAACCGACGCCGACCAGACCGAAGCCTCCGAAGGTATCGCCACCGTCAACGAACACAAGGAATCATTGCTTTAGGAGTAAATTATCAAATGGGGTATCCTCTTTACCGGCGTACCCCCTAATATATTCTGGCTGCATGCTCTCTGTCATCCTGAGCTTGCCGAAGGATCTCCGGCATGTGTGACAACATGAGATCCCTCGGCAAGCTCGGGATGACAAGACGAGGGCTAGACGCTATAGATTGCATGCACGCCGGCAAAGCGGATACCCCAGTAGCAGAAAAACAAAACTCAGGAACTAAGAATCCGCCAGAGGCGGACAAGCCCCGAACAAAACACACCATGTTTCAATTTGGCAATCCATCCAGTTTTATTCTGCTATTCGCTGTGGCGTTGGCGGCGTGGTGCATGTATGCACGCCGCATCCAGCAGGGCGTACGATTCGCCCCAATGGCCCGCATCCCACGCCGGGGGCGATCCTGGCGTACGCGGCTCGCCCGTGCCCTTCCTATCCTTATCCTCGCCGGACTGACACTCCTCGTTCTGGCCATGGCTCGTCCCCAGACGGTGCTCTCCAAGTCGCGAAAGACGGCCGATGTCATTGCCGTCCAAATGGTCGTCGATATTTCTGGTTCCATGGAAGCACTCGACATGTCGACACGGACCCCCACAGGCATGAAATACAAGACGCGATTGGATACGGTGAAGGAGGCGTTCGCCGACTTTGTCGAACAACGCGAAGATGACCTCATTGGCCTAATCGCTTTCGGAGGCTATGTTTCAACCCTCGCCCCCATGACCTCCGACCACGACGCTCTGCGCCACGTCCTTGAAGGCGTTGCAACCCCAAAACCCGCGTTCGACAAGGACGGCAACGTGATGAACGAGGATGAGCTCCTCACGGCGATTGGCGACGCGCTGGCCACCGCCTGCGCACGGATCGAGACCGCTGAGCCCGTTTCCCGCATCATCGTGCTGCTGAGCGATGGCGAATCCAACACCGGCATGATCAAACCAGAGCGAGCCATTGAAGTCGCAAAGGGGCTCGGAATCAAGGTCTACTCAATTGGTGTGGGAAGCACAGGGAATGCGCCGTTCTGGGCAACGGATCGGTTTGGCCGAAAGGTAATCTCGCGCGCTCACGTTACGCTTGACGAGAGACTTCTGCGGCGCATCGCAACCGAAACCGGCGGCGTCTACTTCAACGTCAAGGATGAGAAGGGTCTCGAGCGCGCACTTGAGGAGATCAACACGCTGGAAACAACGCGAGTCGAGCAGGATGTATACCGGCAATATCGCGAACTCTTTATCTACTTCATGACTCCCGGGCTTGCACTCGTACTGCTCGGACTAACGCTCAACATGGCAATCACACGACGGTTACTTTAACGATGAGACTCAACTTCGATAATGCATGGGTATTGTACTTCCTCTGGATCGTACCTGCTGTGGTGACATGGTGGGTCACACTTCACAAGCGCGCCCTGCGCGCTATGGCAGCGTTCGTGTCTCCGACGCTACAGCAACGCCTTTTTCCGAAGCAGAACCCGCACCGACAGCTCTGGCAGATCGGGCTCGCCGGGCTTGGGCTACTGTTGCTGCTTGTGGCCATGGCGCGCCCAAAGTGGGGTGAGCGCGAAGAGACGATCTATCAGCAAGCTCGCGATCTCGTGATCGCCGTCGACGTCTCGCGCTCCATGCTTGCTAACGATGTTCACCCCACCCGCTTGCGCCGCGCCAAAATTGACCTGATCGACTTGATTGTGGAGCTGCGTGGAGACCGCGCAGCCCTTATCGCATTCCGTGCGAAAGCCTCGCTCGTATGCCCTCTCACAACCGACTACGCATTCCTGAGGCAGGCGCTCGACGGGATCAGCCCCGCCTCCGCACCGCGGGGCGAAACCGATATCGGCGCAGCCATTGAGAAGGCGCTAGGCGCTTTCGATGAGGGAGAGTCCTCCCACAAGGCCATCATCCTGATTTCCGACGGTGAGGACCTGAGTGGCAAAGCATTGGAGCTCGCAGAGCGGGCCGGGGAGCAGCGCATCCCGATCTACACCGTTGGCCTCGGCAGTCGACAGGGATCGCGGATACCGAACAAAGACCGCCAGACCCGCTATATTCGGCACAAGGATCAGGATGTCGTTACGAAACTGGACCATGAAACCCTGTACGCCATTGCCAAAGCATCGGGCGGCTCCTATATCCCTGTCGAAACGGCCAGCATGACCAGCACCACGCTCGGAACCATTTATCGGGATCACCTCCGCAAGATCAATGCGCGTGAGCTCGCGGAAACCCGTGAATCTCGCGCCATCGAGCGCTACCAGTGGTTCCTCTTCCCGGGGCTCTGCCTACTCCTCGCGGCGGGCACACTCAGCCGCGGTCGCCTCGCCTACGGAACTCCCCAACGCCAAGCGACTCATGCCGCCGCACCTGCACCACTCAAGAATATGACACCTAC
>JABGOW010000460.1 GCA_018645275.1 Verrucomicrobiota bacterium | reverse complement strand
CCTCTACTACGCAACCCAACTTCCCCACGGCCCGTGCATTACACCCGATCTTGGAGCGTACAAAGACAAGCCGTGGGATCTGAAATACAAGGAATGGGCAGCCATGCTCGATCACCTGGACCGCGGCGTTGGCAAGATGGTTGATCTGATGGAGCAACTTGAGATCTTGGATAACACCGTAATTTTCTTCGCCGGGGATAACGGTTATAGCCAGTGGGGGTACTTCGGCAGGCCTCTACATAAGGATGATCCCCTGTTCAAAAACAAAGGCCCATGGCCCAAAGGGAAGTTCACCTGCACTCACGAAGGCGGTGTGCGAGTTCCCTTCTTCGTTTACTGGAAGGGAAGAATCAAGGCAGGAGAAAATGACCATCTCTGCGCCCTGTATGACGTACTGGCAACGGCAGCCGACTTGGCAGGTATTGCTCCCCCGACAACTGATGGTATCAGCCTCGCCCCGATACTGCTCGGCAAACCGGATGAACAAGAGACGCATCGATATCTCTACTGGGAGAACGGTACAATGTCACGACACGCTCAAAGTGTCCGCATGGATCAATGGTGGGCATACCGGGATCACCCTTCCAAACCGATGGCGTTGTATGACGTTACCAAGGACATTGCGTGCAAAAATAATCTGGCAAAAGACAATCCGGATGCAATCGAAAGAATCAGACAGATCTTTACCGAGGCCCACATCGACAGCGAGTGGTATGTAAACCCCGGCGAGAGCAAGGAGCAGACATCTGCGAAACGGGAGAACGCAGCATCCATGAAAAGAATGCAACGTGGAACCGCGGCGAACACCGCCTACAGAGGACTAGCCGAACAATCTCCTGCAGGCGACGTCCTAAAGGCCGCGCCTGAGGAGTGACGTTCGCCTAGCAGATAATAACGCTTGCCGCTATTACCGCGCCGCGTTACTATGATCCCATGATTAGGTCATTCAGGTGTTCTGAGACGGAGAAGCTCTACAATCGCTTGCATTCGCGCAAGCTGCCGCAAGGCATCCAGCGGGTGGCTATGCGAAAACTGTGGGTGCTGGACGCGGCAACCGACTTGAACGAGTTGCGCGTACCGCCAAGCAACCGTCTTGAAGCCCTGCGTGGAGACAGGAAGGGGCAGCACAGCATCCGCATTAACCAACAGTGGCGGGTTTGTTTCCGATGGCGTGCAGGCGACGCCTACGAAGTTGAGATTGTGGATTATCATTAGGAGTTGTGATCATGAAGAAGATGAAACCAATGCACCCGGGTGAAGTGCTCTTGAAGGAATTCCTTGAGCCCATGGGCGTCTCACAGTACCGCTTGGCAAAAGACACAAGCGTCCCTGCGCGCCGGATCAATGAGATTGTGCACGGCGCACGCGCCGTCACCGCAGACACAGCCCTTCGTCTCGGACGCTACTTTGGGACGTCGGCACAGTTCTGGCTGAACCTGCAGACTCATTTTGATCTTGAGGTGCAGCAGGACAAGATGGGTTCTCGCTTGGACAGCGAAGTTCATGCCTTCGCGGCCGCCTGAAAGGCGAACGAGAGGCGAACATGGCGCTGCTGCGTACGGCTTACAGCCGCCGTAGAGCTTGGTCGTTGGCTACTGAAAACAACAAAAAAGAGAAGGCACACCTTAATGAAGAACCACCTAATAATCATTGGCATCACCCTTTTAAGCTGCATCACTGCCTGCAGCGCAGCAGGCGAGCGACCAAACGTCATTCTTGTTTACATGGACGACATGGGATGGAGTGACATCGGAACACAAGGTGCCGTTGGGTTTAAGACGCCGCACTTGGACCGACTTGCCTCTGAGGGCTTGCGCTGCACTCAGTTCTATTCGGTTTGCAGCGTTTGTTCGGCATCGCGCGCCGGCTTAATGACCGGCTGCTATCCGGCACGTGTGATGGACCGTTCGGTCTTGTTTCCAGACTCTACAACCGCCTTGCATCCCGATGAGAACACCTTGGCAGACATGTTCGCTTCGGCCGGTTACGAAACTCACATGGTCGGTAAATGGCATTTAGGGCATCAAAGCGAGGTGTTGCCAACTGAGCAAGGATTTCAGACCTATCTTGGTGTGCCATACAGCAATGATATGGGCTGCGATCCTGAAATGGTTCTAGCAGGCGACGCTATATTGAGAACGGATATTACGCGTGATAATTTCCGAGACAAAGCGGGAAGACGCTATCCCCTTGCACCGCTGATGCGGGACAAAGAAATCGTCGAAGTCCCCTCTGATCAATCGATACTCACGCAGCGCTACACCCAACGCGCAACTGAGTTGATCAAGTCGCTTGGTTCCAGCGACGGAAAGAAGCCCTTGTTTCTGTACTTTGCGCACACGATGCCACACAAGCCGATTGCCGCATCGGATAACTTCATCGGAACGACGAAGCGGGGCCTGTACGGTGACGTCATCAAGGAAATTGATTGGTCGATCGGACAGTTGACTGCAGCGATCCGCGACGCAGGCATCGAAAAGAACACTCTGTTGCTCTTCAGCAGCGACAACGGGCCATGGAACCCGGACTCAGCAACCTACTTGCGAGGTCTTAAGTTCAGCAATTTCGAGGGTGGACAACGTGTCCCCACAATCCTCTGGTGGCCCGGCGAGATCGCCGCCGGCCGAACAACGGACAGACTGGGAGCAACGATTGATATACTACCAACGTTGGCCAGCATCGGTGAGTTTGAGTATCAATCCAGGGATGGCTCGCCCGTTGACGGCGTGGATCTGTCGGACCTCTGGATGGGGCGTAGCAATGAATCCCCTCGAAAGGACTTCTATTATTATGGTGCAACCTGCACACCTAAGCCGCAGGGTATTCGTGACGGGCGATGGAAACTCTTACTGAAGGCCCGAAAACGCAAGGACACGAAACAAGAACGTCTCCCCTACTTGTTTGATCTCGAGTCAGACGAACAGGAAACAACGAATGTTGCAGAGCAGCACCCTGAGGTCGTGAACAGTTTGACGCTTAAGATCGAAACATTTGAGAAGAGAATCATTGATTTGAAACGACCAGCCTGGACTCCAGCCAAGAACAATAGGAATTAGCTTCTCCTCTATTTGCGTTTAAGAAGGATTGAATAAAGGGCTTGCGAAAAGATGAAAGCCAATCGGATGGCCGGAGACTGACCCAGTAGGCCAGCCCCGGCTTCCTCTCCATGGTCGGTTACCCTTCCACAGTTGCCTTCATCTAGTATTTGCCCTACGCTCAATGAACGTAGAGAGGTTCACATACAGGGGACTTTAGCCCCATTAGTTCGCGCCCATGCTGGGCGTACACAACATCCTGCACGCTATGCGCTGCCGCGCAAGCGTGAGGATCACGTTGAACGCGAGACATAAGGAGAAAGCAGAATGAGATTACGGCCTTTGTATCTGATGGTGTACCCGAGCATCGCAGCAATACTGTTGTTTCCCGTCCTTGCTGCCGCGACCCAAGAGCGGCTTGAGATCCTGCAGGAGAAGTACACGGCGGTCCACAAGCAGATCCTTGTTGCCCATGAGACGGTCAATACATCAACCCTCAAGGCGTACGCCAATGCGCTCAGCACCATTCAGAAGCGGCAGAAGCACACAAAGGTGATCTCGATGGCTTTCTCGCTACGCAGAAGGAAGAAGCGCGCTTCAGGGAGCAAGAGAACGTACCCGACGACGATGGTTCCGTGCCAAGCGAAGTCGTGGCTGCGCGAACCGCCTACAGGAAACGCACCACAGACGCAGACCACGCTCGTGATCTAGACCATGCAAGACTGATCAACCAGTATACGGAGCACCTGCAGGTTCTCATGA
>JABGOW010000390.1 GCA_018645275.1 Verrucomicrobiota bacterium | reverse complement strand
TCACATCCTGAGCTCGCATCCCGTCTTTCTGGCGCGCAGGCTACGATGTGAGATCTCGGCTTTGTCCGGGCGCCTCTATCGTGCTCGGCACAATTTGGAACTCCTCCGAAGAGACGGCTATCCAGAGCGGCCCTACGAATTGGCAGAGGCCTTCGTCTATGACCACTTAGCCATGCGCTTCGGCATTGCACCGCACTCCGCCAAGGCGGGTCGTTCGGAGTTGGATCTTGAGATCTCGCACCCGTATGCGGGAGTGGAATACACGTGGTTTCGAGATAATCTAGATCGCCGGAACTGGCGAACGAAAGGCAAAGCTGGGCTCAGCCTCACGCAGGCGATTCGTCTAGAGGCGCGTGCAGGATATGGCGAGTTTCGGCAGACCGGCAATGGTACGTCCGCTTCAAATGCGACGCCGACTGTGGTGAGTGGGGATGTCAAGATCCGTGAGTCATTCGTTGGTGCCCGAGTCGGGATTCGTCATGAGCCCGAAGATATGGAGCGCTCACCGATCAGTCTTACTGCCGGTTTGGAACGCCATGAGTTCCGTGGAGACGCTGAGTTTGAGGAGTGGTTGTACATGGCTGAGCTCGCACTGCGGCCCACGCTGGCGGTTGATATCATGTTGCAGTTTGATCACGATATGATTCCCTCGGCCCGGTCGGTGGCTGCAGAAGTCGCGTACGATCGCTATGCGTACAATGCAGCCTATCTCTTGCGCGACTGGTGGATTCTGTGGAACAACCTTGCGTACTTTGATATCGGCGATGGGAACGATCGGATGCATGCCGGTCTGTCCTCGTTGTGGGAGGTGAGCGAGGAGACGGGATTCCAATTCGGGATTGCGTATGACTACGTCGATGCAAAGTATGACAGGGAGGACTACTGGACGCCGTACCGGCTAAACGAATTGTGGTTGGTCGCCAAGCTGCGGAACAATATCTCCGAACTGTACTATGACATCACGCTTAAGGCCGGCTTGGCCAGAGAGTCTGTCCGCCCCGAGGAAGAGGCCGCCTATGATGCCCTCGTCATAAGTGCCGCCGCTCTTGATTTCGATCCTGGTGCCGCACCAAAGTCAGAGTGGGTCGAGATCTTCAGCGCAAGCGCAGCGATACGCAAGAACATCGGGCGACATTGGGAAGCGCATTGGGAGGGCTTCTACACGGAGGCCCCAAACTACCACGAGTATGCAACTACCGCAGGAATCAGCCTGATCTTCTAGAAGAGCAGAATGGCTCGCTCCTTCTTGCCGAGTTCGTTGCCAGCGCCATCTTGCCTGCATTCAATGACGGGCACATCGTTGATTGTGCCTGCTCCTTGGAAGAGCGTACGACTTGCTGCGATCCCCCGCATAGATGCAACATCGGAAAGGTCACCCATTCCGACAGCGAGCAGATCCAGTCCGGGGCTTCCGAGTTCACGATCCATGCGCTCGAACCAGGATTCCGGCGGCATACTCTCAAACAGGAGCACGAGCCCGTCGAAATTGTGTGTTCGTGTGACCGTGAGGATATCCTCAGGAAGGACCGTCGCCCCGCGGGCAACACGGACGGTCGGAACAAGACGAATGCGGTAGTAGCGCGAAAACAGCCGAAAGAAATCGTCGTCCACGCTGGCCTGACTACTCCAGCTGCCGGATGCATCAATGGCGAACCAGTCTGGACTGAAATCAGTAATGGATCCAAGCTGTTGGCGCAGGAGTTGGAGCTCACTGTCGGTTCCATCCTCAGAGGGTGCAGGGGGGAGCAATGCGATTCTGACGGGGAGGGGGCCGGCGCGCAGGCCTGCCAGCGAGATGCGTCCCTTACCGCGATCGCGGGAATGGACGGCAAAAGCGGCCCAGCCCAGCCCAAAATCGCCAGGTATGGCAAGAGGAACGTTGAAGGCGGGTTTTCCGTCAATTGAGGCCGAGATTCCGTTGCCGCGAACCTCCAGTCTCATGGCGACAGCGACGTCAGGCTTCGACCATGGGATGAATTGGTTCAGGACGATCTCGTTATTCTTTCCCTTCCAAGCCTGGAGATAGACACGATTGGCTTCGGCATCGAAACCGAATCGAACCAAGTGGTTGCGAGAGCGGCGGGCGTAAAGCCAGAACCCGCCCTCAACGTCTGTCACGTCGGCTTCAATGAAGCTGTCGCGCCAGCGCTCAGAGCGCATGAGGCGTACTGTGAATTCCTCACGCGAGGGGTCTGCCTCAACCGTGAGTTGCCCATCTGCGATGCTGGTGGATGCCCCTTCGACCTGCCACGCATCCGAAAGTCCTTCGACCTCGGAGAAACGCTCTGAAATGGGTTCGGTTCGGGGGCGGAGCATGCTGATAATGTCCTGAACGCGCGGCTCTTTGTTAACGGTGGAGATATCTTCAAGCATGGTCACAAGGAGGTGGGAGTCAGGTAGCGTGAGCAAGTCATACTGCCAGACCGCATTTGCAAGATCGAAGTGCCGTTCGGGCGTGGTACTCAGAGACATGAGTCGATCCACGGCGCGCGTACGGCTGTCCTCGTCGGAAGCAAGGCGTAGGAGGAAGAGGGATGCATCAAAGTTGCCGTCATCCAGGACGAGAATACGCTCAATGCGCTTCTGGGCCTCCGCGCTACGGTCTTGTTTGTATAGCCACTCGGCCTGCGCGAAAAGAATGTCCGTATTGTCCGGGAAGAGTCGCGCATAGGCGTTGAGAAGGTCCTTTGCCGCTTCTTTTCTGTTCAGGTTTGTGAGCAGTCGTGCCTGGCGAACGGCAAGGTCAATCTGGCCGGGTGCGAGACTGAGGCTTTGGCGGAAGAAGCCAACGGCTTCGTCGTGGTATCCAAGACTGATGAGGGCATCACCAATTCGCGTGAGCGGTCGTGGTGTGGAGGGCTCCAGTTGGTGCCATTCGGAAAACGTGGCGATCGCCTTTTCGTAGGCACCACGATGGAACGCGGCCTCCGCCTCATCGCGGAGCTGTCTGACGCGTGCGTCAACGGTTCCGGCTTCGTCTTCTCCGGGCTGATCGGCAATGGCGAAGGCTACCGGAAGCGCCCTCATGGAGTCCTCAGGCGGGCTTTCAATGATCTCCTCTTGAATGGGCTGCGCTTTGGTGGTTGATGGCAATACCGTGCCCATGCCGGTCACAATCTCCACGGCAGGGATGACGGCAACCAGAGCATTGACGGTAGCGAGGCGCTCAAGCATGGGTGGCAGCCGCACGAGTAGGGGCAGTCCATAGCCGCTGAGCATTCTGCTCGCCTGACGAAGCCAGTTCTCCAGCCGCTCAACGTTCATGGCCGAATGGCGCTCGAAGTCGACATAGACGCCTTCGCAATCACATTCGCCTACGCGTTCTGCCAGCACAGTCGGGGTCCATTTCTGGAGGTCGTCGTCGGATTCAATGTCGACTCTAGGCGTGAGACGAAGATCGTACATCTTCGTCAGTTTTCGGTAGACCGACAGGTTGCCTGGGTTTGCTTCGGTCTCTTGGATCTGGGCCCAGGGGGGGCTCAGCTCTGTGAGTCGTCCAGCATGGCGGTGAATCCAGTCCATAATGTAGGGCTCGTGTTCCAGTTCAAGCGACCAGGATGCCAGCGTTGACTTCCTGCTTTGGACGACGGCCTCGCTGATCAGTACGCTCGCTCTTCCCGATTGGGACGCAGACGTTCCGACGCCAATTCGGCCAACACGTGCGGGGCCACTCAGCTGTATGCTCTCCCCGAATATGGGGTTTCCATCCAGAAGGGCATCGAAGTGCTTCCCGCGCGCAAAGATGTCCAGTCTGTGTGACTTGCCTTTCCGGATCGGAGCAACGGTTTCCGCCAGCGTGAGCGTT
>JABGOW010000457.1:1427-3818 GCA_018645275.1 Verrucomicrobiota bacterium | reverse complement strand
GAATCTTTTCCAAAACAGCGAGTCCACCGTGAAGAAATCGGTGGCGAAAAGACTCTCAACATGGCTTTTGATGAACTTCGACCATGTTATTCCGTTCTGTATTCTGCCCTTCACCCGGAAATCAGCGATAATCCTTGCGATTGTCCGTCTGTCAAGTTCAATGCCAAGTTTCAGAAGCTCACCTTGTATCTTGCCATTTCCCCAGAGTATGTTTTCATTTTTCATCTTCAGAACCAGTTCTCTGATTTCCATTGGCGTTCTTGGTCTGCCGGGCTGTTTGCGTTTTGAAGGGAAAGTCCAAAACCTTCTGACAAGTCGACGGTACCACGCGAGCAGTGTTTCGGGCCGAACTATTGAAACTGCACCACAAGCCAGTTGTGAGCGCCTCGAAGCAATGGTGAAAAAGACTCTGTCTTGTTTCTTCAATCTGATCTTTCTTTTCTGAAAGGAGATGTTGCGCTTGAGGATTCCATTCTCCTTTTACACAACAGCAATTGTGAGGAACAGGTCTTTGCGCGTCGTGCCGAAAGAAGACAGCAAAAGTTGCATAAACCGGATAATCATCGTGAGCAAGAAAAGGTTCCTGGTTTGAAAATACGTCGGAGATACGGTAACGCAAATCTGCGGTTTCGGCAGAAATGGATCCTGAAATCGTGTGCTGAAGCTAGCCGTACGTACAATCGGCTCGCTCTGTTCGGCATAAAACTGAATCGATAAGGCCTTGGATGGCCTTGCTGGAAAAGAGGCGGCGCGCGCGAAGAGCGGAAACCAGTGGGCGTCACCATGATTGCCGTTATTTAGAAGGGGCAAATCCGTCGCGAGAATGCTATCAATCCGGCCAAAGCCGTGCGGACGACATTTTCCACCCCCACGGGATCGAGCGAACGGCGAGAGACTCTTCTTGCGCCAAGAGCCACACTTCTGTAGTGTGAAGTAGAGGAGAAAGCGGTCGCGGCGTTCATCACCTGACGTTGGACTGACATGATGCCCTTACATGTAGAGATCGCGCAGTTCAGGGATCGGGCGTCCAGACACCAGCATCTGGAATACGTGCGACGCGTATCGTGAACAGTCGGGACCAAGTTCAGTTTATGGATGGAAGGTGCCGTTCGATGGAAGACCTCCTATGGCAGAAGCGCTTGCGGCCACACGGCATTCGGGTGAACCGGTTGACCCCACTTAGGGATTGGTCTGAATCTCGCGTCGTTCGCGTGGAAGGCACCCTGCGCGGAAAGCCTGCTGTCCATTACCTGAAATGGTCTCGCCGGGGCGGCGCGTCCGAATCGGCCATCTACAAATTAGCCGCCCAACACGCCGGCTTTCCCGCTTCCAAAGCTGCTTTCTTGATGGTGGATGGGGAGGAATGGCTGCTTCTAGATCGTGCTGAGGGTGCCCTTCTTGCCGACATTGTGAGGGCAGACGCCCCCGACGCCTATCTCACCGCAGCTCGCAGGATAGCCCGATTTCACATGCAGGCCACGGCAGTTGGTTGGACCGCACAGCTGTCAGGTCTTGGGACTTTGAAAGGACGGATAGAGTCGTTACCAATCTCCGTCCTGGAAGATCTGCGGCGTATGATGGTTGAGGGAAAATGCAGCGGGGTAAATCCATCCCTCCTAATGCAGGTGGAGACTGCTTCGGCGCAGTTGTGGCCAGCATTTATCAAGGCATATCGGTGTTATCCTGATTCCTTGATTCATGGCGATTGTCATTACGGCAATCTCTTTCTCACGCCGGAGGGTGGAATCTGCCTGATCGACTGGGCGTCGGCTTCAGTCGCACCGGGACTGATGGATCTTGCGGCCCTAGTGGATGTGAGCCAGCGGATGCGTGTGCACATTGCCCCTGAGCCTGATGTGCTGTCCGCCTACTTCGGTGAACTCTCTCCGTCAGAGCGAGAGGCGTATGGGAAACCGGAGCGGGCCTGGGCCGTCTGCCGTTCCTTACGGGCCTTCTTGGAGTTGGAGTGGTTCGCCACCATACGGGAAGACTACGGTCAGCGGGTCCAAAGGGAGTTGACCCTCTTGCATGCGTTTCTCCATCTCTAACCCAGATGAAGCGGATGGTTCACTCGCTGAGCTCCTTCGCCACCGCCTATCCGTACCGTTAGGTATACAAGAGCGCTGTTCTGATAACCCCGAAGTCAAGAGGAGAGCGTGATGGGACGCAGTGAAATGGTTCGTGAGTATCTCCAATCCCTTGATCTACATGGTCGTGAATTGGATTTGGCGTTTTTGGGCGATGTTGTTGAACGGCACGTCGCAACGTTTGCTTTCAGTAGCGTGGGATGTCGGCTCGGACAGGATTTGCCGCTGGATTTCGAATCGCTACACCAACGAATCGTGGTCCAACGGCGTGGGGGGTATTGTTTTGAACAGAATGGCTTGCTCT
>JABGOW010000457.1:0-1327 GCA_018645275.1 Verrucomicrobiota bacterium | reverse complement strand
CGAATCGTGGTCCAACGGCGTGGGGGGTATTGTTTTGAACAGAATGGCTTGCTCTACGGGGTCCTCGAGGAGCTTGGATATTCGCCTGAGCTGTATCTCGCGCGTGTGCTTCTCGACCATGATCCCCACCCAGGGTTAACACATCGAATCACGATGGTCGATTGTGCAGGTCTACAGTATGTGCTGGACGTGGGGTTCGGCTCTCTTGGACCTCGGATCCCAGTCCCCATGTCGGCAATCGAATCGAATGACCGTGAAAAGATCTTCCGCATTGCAGAGCGTCGGTCTGGCGAGTACCACATGCAGGTCTTCAAGGACGGAGAGTTTGTCTCTCTGTATCGGTTCGAGCTTGCGCGCTATGGTCAAGCTGATTGCGAATTGGGGCACTTCTACTCGCACCGACACCCCGATGCTAACTTCGTGAATCATTTAGTAGTGTCGCTTATCCAGGAGAAGGAGACCCGCTTCTTGCGGGATTTGGAGTACCGGGTGACCGCAGAGTCTGGTACACAAAGCCGGGAGATCAGCGATCCCGGCCAACTCAGGCGGATCCTCGTCGGGGAGCTTGAAGTTCAGGTAACTGAAGAGGAATGCCGCCAATTGTTGGACGGGCTGAATGCCTGACAATAACTCGCGCCTGGCAAACACACGCGGCGCGCGTTTGCAGGTGAAGCAAACGTTATCCTGATGGCCGATGGGATCCATTGATAGATTTGGCGCACGGGCATTTTTGCTTGACGCGACGGAATTCACGGCGAAACCATTTTGCTGATCAGCAATAGCCACAGGACAACCAAGGGCTCGAGCTGGCGGCAAAACCTTCTCCTGGAACTGGTACCGGATTAGGACTGACATAAAGATGGGATGAAAGCGTGCTGCGGTCCACCCCAGACGTCGTACACCTACAGATTTGCTACGCATATCTTTGAAGTAGAGGAGGATTACATTGGGAAACAAGGAAGTGGCGCTTCGACTATTCGGGGAGCTGGACAAGAAGAATCCCGCGATCTTTGAAGAGCTTTGTGTGGAGGACGCCCGAATCCATATGCCCGGACGGTTGGAACCGTACACAGTCGGGGAGATCGTCGAATCAGTTTCCATGTCCTACGATGCCTTGCCGGACTACAAACACACCGTTGAGGATGTGATCTCCGACGGGGACAAGGTCGTTGTGCGTTGCACAGATCGAGCGACCCATACAGGGGCGTTGATGGGTATCCCACCAACAGGCAATAAGCTTGAATATGGTGAGATTGTAATAATTCATTTCACTGATGGGAAGATCATGGAGATCTGGGTGCAGGAGGACGATCTATGGATGATGCAA
>JABGOW010000387.1 GCA_018645275.1 Verrucomicrobiota bacterium | reverse complement strand
AATACAGCGGGTTCAGTTTTCGTCATGATCTTCCTCCATTCTTTGTGTGCGAACGTTTGAGTGAGCCTGTTCAAATGGTTGCATTCAACCTTTTGAACTAGGCTCCACTTGCATGTTCTGTGACCTCTGTTTCCCTGTTGCAGCAACCGAACCCCGTGTGCCCGTAAATCACTCAACCAGAGTTCCCTTGATTCCATTTTTTCAAGTGCGGAGAGTGAGATTCAATCTCACTCACAGAACGTTGCGTTCACACTGCAAATGCGGCTGCATTTGCTAGTGTGCAACGCTTGGTTCGACTCTCACTTCGTTGTCGATTGTTTTGAGAAGGGCTTCCCATTTCTCAAGATTGGACTTCCGATCATACACTATGACTGCCATCACGGTGTCCTGACGCGAATCCTCGTCACGAGGTCTGATCTTAATCGTTGAAGCTGGACTCCCGGGCGCAACCCCTTCCGTCTGCAGGTGTTCCCCAAGTTCTTTCCGTCGCTTACGGTCAAAAGGCACGTTGGGGAGAACGAATGCTCGCTCGATGAAGTATCCTCGGGTGAGGAGTGTGTCATGGATCGCGAATAGCTTGCGCCAAGTCATTGCGTCGGCCTCTGCATCTCCTATCAGTTCGGCAAGCAAGACTGCCGCACGTCGCTCAAGAGCTCCACTTGACCCAGACACGTCAATGCTCGTGTACGCCTCATAAGGCTGACCATCGACCTTGTGGTCGGTAATCGACACATGCGCGGCGCATCCGCACCCGACGAGAATAGCGATAAGTACGGTGAGTGTTTTCATTTTACGAGTCGAACGTCTTGTGGTGAGGGGCGCGGCTTTGGACGCGTACCTCTCCACCGTTTTGTTGTGTTTCATTCTTCAGTTTCCATCGGCGTGCCTGACCATCCTTGGAAACTCCTTTATCCTGCTGATGAGATCCTTCGACAAGCTCAGGATGACATGCCTTCTTTGCCGTCGGCTGCTCTTTGGCAGCCTTCCTTCTTCGCTCTCTGAGCTTCCTACTTCGCGTAAAGCTTCGTAGGACAAGACGCAGGACAAGCCGGCCAGGGCCGTCGGCCGTAAACAGCCTTCGGCCCTGTCGATTATGCAGGACAATCAACGAGGCGAGGTCGTGCGTCACGAACACGAGCTTCGTAATCTATAGTCGATCACTTTGGGCATCATAGTCTTATGTGCAACGCTTGTCTATCGGGGGGACGCCCTACTTTCGCTTGCCATTTTGGAGAATCTGTCTGATGCTCTGGGCGTAGATGCCGGGGGACGTGTGCATGGCGTATGACGACCGGTGGTTTGCGTAACGAGAGGAGTGTCCAATGCATCCTGTAGTGAGATCGTGTCTGTTGATTGCCATTGAACTTGCTGTGCTGTTGGGGGCTGGCGTCATTGCGTCACTGCGTGGTCGCCGCCTTCTGAGTGTGGCGCTCTTCATCATGGCCCTTTCGCCGCTTTTTTCCATTTCGCTGGAGATCATCACGAATACATACCGCCCGCTTCCGGTCCCCGATTTAGCCTATGTGCTTCGGGTGCCATTCTACATCCGTGCTCTTGGGTGCATCGTGCTCCTTTCGGCGGTGAACAAGCTCTCTAACGCAAGTGCTGACTGATTTAGCCGCCGAGCTTGGAGCGAAACAGTGCATTTTAAACAGTACGGTAGAACCTTTCAGCTACGCATTGAGACGGCAGATGACCTTGAAGCCGTGCTGAAGCTGGATGA
Organism: Verrucomicrobiota bacterium; assembly: GCA_018645275.1. Classification (GTDB taxonomy): domain Bacteria; phylum Verrucomicrobiota; class Kiritimatiellia; order UBA8416; family UBA8416; genus JABGOW01. The sequence goes on along the minus strand of JABGOW010000387.1, from coordinate 2,118 downwards.
ATCGCTCTGGGTCGCCACCAGTGCACCAACGGATGTGTTTCGTTGTGATTCGGGATTTCTCTCTCTCTTGGACCCCGATGGCTCCAAGCGTATCCACACGGGAGAGATGAAGCAGGCGATCCGTTGGCTGCTGACGGTTCTGGCCGACCGGTCACAGCTGATCAAGCGGACCAACCATGTCCCGCTCGCCGCAATCAATACCGAGACACCGGAAGGTGCCGAAGTCGCAAAGTCAGCGGCCTATGTTCTGAAAACGCTTGGGCAAGACGATGAAGAGGCGATATCGCTCAAATCGGTTCGCCAGTTCCTATCCAACCTCAAGGAACAGCCGCTTAATGGCGATGGTGTTCTCGTGCCGGCCGCGATCGACAATCCCGAAACGGCCCAGCTGATCCGCGATGTCATTTCGACCGTTGGCGGAGAGATTGACGCCAGCGGGGAAATGGGAATATCGGGTGAGAACCTGAAGCGGTTCAGGGAACACGTTGAGGCCTGCCTGGTGTGGCGCGCACAGGGGCGCCTCCCTGAGGATTCAGATGCTGTCGCGGTGCGGCCATTTGGCGATGCAACGGACAACATGCACGCCATCCGCACGAAGCATGCCGCCCTCGTCGACCATTTTTTCTCGCTCTGCCGCGCAGTCCGGTTCGACCCGCGCACCTCCGAGCGGGTTCGTTGTCCAGAGGCGACTCTCGATGCGCTGGACCTCTCGCAGCCTGACGACGTAACGGCTTGCCTCACCCGCTCCCCACTTGCGCCCCCGAATGGAGACGACTCTCTGCCGCTCGTGACGGAGGCTCTGAACCCTCTCTATGCAAGCTGGGTTGCCGCCCTGAAGACCGATGTTCTGATGCCGATTCTAGGCGAGATCGGCGAAACCCTGCATGTTGATCAGTGGCAACAGGTCAAACAGGCGCTCAAGCCCTTTGCTGACTATATGGAGTCTCAGAAGGGCGCCCTCGTGCAGTCGCTCTCCGATGAACAACTCCAACACTATCATGGCAGCGATGCCTATAGCGCCGTTGAGGCACTGATTGCGGCAGACAGGTCTGTGTCGGACCTGCTCAAGGGCATTCATGAAGTTGAGCGGCTTGTGCTCTATCATCAGAACCTGATGCGACTGGCCAACAACTTTGTCAGCTTTAGCGAGTTGTATCATCCTCCGATACGCGCCCTGTTCGAAGAGGGCTCCGTGCTGCTGGATGGGCGGTGGTTTGATCTCGCGTTGCGCGTCAATGATGTTGCCAAGCATAGTCAGATCGCCAAATCGAGCAACATCTTCACGCTGTATCTTGAGGTCAATCGGAAGGCTCCCGACACCAAATTCACGATTGCCGTGCCGGCAACCGCGGGCTCCAAGGGAAATCTCGGTGTTGGAAAACGGGGTGTCTTCTTCGACTGGCGCGGACAGGAGCACGATGCGGTTGTGATCAGAATCATCGACAACCCGATCAGTCTGCGAGAGGCCCTTGTCGCGCCCTTCACGCGGCTCTGGGCATTCATTCTGGGCAAGATCGAAGCCATGTCGGGCACGATGGAGAAGCAGCTTCAGAAGAGCACGGACGCACTTATGAAGAAGCCCGCCACGACGACGGCCGCGCCTCCCGCAGGGGTCGCCGGCGGCCCCGCCGGCATGATGGTGGGCTTGAGTTTGTCCGCTGCCGCCATTGGTTCGGCTTTCGCGTTCATCACCAAAACGCTATCGGGGCTTTCGAAGGGCCAGCTCGTGGCGGGCGTTCTGGGTGCCGCTGCAGTTGTAGCCGTACCCGTTTCCTTGATTGCGATCCTGAAGCTGCGCCGTCAGGATCTAAGTTCTCTGCTGGAGGGCTGTGGCTGGGCGATCAACGCTCGGATGCGTTTCGACAACATGCAGCGCCGCAGCTTCACGCGCCGCGAGCTTTATCCGCTCAATGCCACGGGAACACCGCAGCGCACCTGGGTGAAGCAGCTGTTGGTGGCGCTTGCTGTTGTGTTCGTGGTGTGGGGAATGCGGGCCGGATGTCGTGGTTGTAGCCGCGATGAGGCTGTGGTTACGGCTGGGGTTTGCGCGTCGGAGACCAATGCGGTGACCACCGTTCACGCTGACGTCCCATGACGTGCCATGCCGCTGCCATGCCG
>JABGOW010000456.1 GCA_018645275.1 Verrucomicrobiota bacterium | reverse complement strand
GGTATGCCAAGCAGGCTAACTGGCACCTGAACCTGGATGCTGTATACGGCCGCCAGCTACCGACCGACTGGAAAGGCGACGGCTGCATCCACATGGTCCAGAGCAAGGAAGCCCTGGACTTCATCGAGAAGCTCAATGTGCCGTGTCCCAGCATTGGCGGCATTGCCCCTCAAGAAGGGAGTGAAGCCGCCGACTACTTCATCAAGCTCGGGTTCCGGCATTTCGCCTGCTACACGGCCGACCCCTCCTCAATGGTCTCACAGCTTCGGATCGAGGGATACGAGCAACGACTCGCGGAGTCAGGCCTTTCCGCAACCACGCTGGCCTGGAACGAGAGCGGCTCGGAGAACAGCGTGGCTTGGGAATCACGAAAGCGATGGCTGGTTTCCAAGCTGAAGAAGCTGCCCAAGCCAGTCGCCGTCTTCTGCATGGATGACCGGATGGCGCTCAGTGTTGTCGAAGCCTGCGTGGAAGTCTGCAGCGCCATCCCCAACGAAGTGGCCGTTCTGGGCGTCGGGAACATGGAGCTGGCCTGCGAATGCTCGACGGTTCCCATCTCAAGCATCCGTATCGATTTTGAAACGCTTGGGTACGAGGCCGCAGCCCAGCTGGACCGGATCATGGATGGCGAATCCGTGACAGAGTCTTACATCCTTACCCCGAACGGGATCGAAGAGCGCCGCAGCACCTACACGCTGGCGGTGGATGACGAGCGCGGGCGCAAGGCGATCCGCTTCATGCTGGACCATTTCAACACGCCGATAGTGATCGCCGATATCGCTGAGGCCGGCGAGATGAAGCTCCATCAGCTTGCATATATCCTGACCGAAGAACTGGGAACCACTCCGGCCAAACTGCTCGAAGATGTCCGAATCAAGAAAGCCTGTGAACTGCTCTCGACAACTAACTACCCCATCAAGCGCGTCGCCTACGAAACCGGCCTCGGCTCCGCCCTGCGCCTCCAGCGCATCTTCCGCAAGCGCTTTGAGACCACACCGAGTGCGTGGCGGAAGGCGGCCCAGGAGCCAGGGGACTGAATCATCGTCTTCCCCTCGTGTTCCCCTCTCGCCTGCCAGGGGGTAGCCTTGGCGAAGGCTGGTCGCCCTCCGCGTACACCGGATAACGAGAACGGCGACGCGAACGGATGACGATTGGGAGGCCACAGCGAAGAAAGCTCCACTTCCCCTGATCTTGACAACCCGGCGCGTTATAACTATTGTTATTATATGACGATGAAGACAAAAGTTCGGAAGATCGGGAATTCCTACGGGATCGTGCTCCCCAAAGAGGCCCTGCAGGCCATGATGGTGAAGGAAGGCTCCACGCTCTACCTGACCGAGGCACCGGAGAGCTCTCTCCAGATCACCCCGGAGAAGCCGGGATTTGAGGAGATGATGGCCATCGCCGAGAAAGGTATGAAGAAATACCGAAACGCGCTCAGGCAGCTGGCCAAATGAACACTCCCACCTGGCTGACACAAGCGGCAATCACCGCAATACACCAGGAATTGCTCGCCCGTTTCGGAGGGCTTTCCGGCGTGCGGGATGAGGGTCTTCTCCAGTCGGCACTCGCCCGCCCTGAACACCTGTATAACTATGGAGAACCCAGCCTCTTCGAACTCGCTGCGGCTTACGCCCACGGAATCGTAAAGAACCATCCATTCATTGATGGCAACAAGCGTGTGGGTTTCATGGCAGCGTATACCTTCCTTGCCGTGCACGGGTTCGAGATTGCAGCCCCGGAAGAAGACGTCGTATTGCAGACTCTCGCCCTGGCTGCCGGACAGTGCAGCGAGGCCGAGTACGCCGCGTGGCTGAATGGCGCATGTGACCAGAGCGGTGCTTGATCTGGCCCAATTTCGGGCGGCCTTGCGGACAAGCACACCATTGCATAGGTGAGCGGCGCAACGAGCAGCGATTAGGGTAACCTATTGAACCCCTTGTGATTCATAAATTCCCAGATGCGATCCATCCAGGTATAGCTGCCGGTGCCCGGAGCGGCCTTCCTCTGGAAGCAGTGACCGCGTGTGGCGAGCGTGTGCAGATCGGACTGAATTCCCATCCGACGAAGCTGTTCCCAACACTTCACTGAATTCATCGCTGCCCAACCATCCGCATCGCCGTGAATGAACAGCATTGGACACGTCGCAAGGTCGAATGAGAACTCGGGGACCGGCCTCGCATCGTCCTCGTTGCCGCCCTTCGCATTCGGTCGATTCACGCCGTCTGTGAGCGCGTAGGCCGGATAAATCGCGACCGCCCACTGCACAGAGCACGGGAGCTTGTCGAGGTCGTCAATCGGCCAATAGGAACGGTGTTTCGAACTGGTCGCGCCCATGAGCGTCAGGTGCCCACCAGCCGAGGAGCCCATGATGCTAATGCGGTCGGGATCGAGCCCCTGTGCCGCGGCCTTGCTGCGGACGATGCGTACGGCGCGCTGCAGATCCTGCCACGCCGTCGTGTGCTTGGCCAGATCGCCCTGCGGACGCGGTGTACGGTATTTCATCGTCACGACCGCCATGCCCTTTTCGTTCAGATAGCGTCGCGCCGGCGCCACTTCGAATCCGTCCGGGTTGTTCCCATGATATGCGCCGCCCGAGTAGATGATCTGGATCGCCTCCGTCTTACGCTCCTTCGGCATGTGCCACTCAAGATAGGGCTGACACTGGTTCGCCTGCACATCCGGCATCCTGCCTTCCGGCCAGACCGGCTCCTTGTGATATTCACCGCGCGCATCGTCGTTCGCATAACGGGACATCAGTTCGACTTGTGCGCCGAGGCGCCCGTCGTAGTTCATCTGGCGGAAGAACTCGGCGATACGGTCCATCCAGTGGTCGTAGGCGGTGCCGTCCTCGCCCTTGTTGGGATTGCCCATGAAGCCGTGACCGCGATCCGCAAACAGATGAATCTCGGCCGGGATCTTCATCCGGCGAAGCTGACGATATATCTGCGTGGCGCCATTCGGCGAGTAGACATCCGTCCCGCCATGGAAGAGCGCCATCGGACAGGTCTTTGCGTCGAACTTGAACACGTTCGAGAGCTTCACATCGACCGCATCACCATCACGCGTGTTGGGCCCCGTGAGTCCGTCGGTGAGCGCGTAGGCGGTGTAGATCGGCACCGCCCAGTTGACGTGGCACGGAAGCTGATCGACTTCGTCAACCGGTTCGTAGGCCGGCGTGAGTGCGCTCGTCGCAAGCAGGACCGTCAGGTGCGATCCCGCAGAGAACCCAAGCACGCCGATCTTCTCTGGGGCGAAGCCGCGCTTCTCCGCATCCTTGCGGACGAGCCGGACAGCGCGCTGCCCGTCTTCCCACGCGCTCTGATAGATCGGCAACCCTTTCGGACGCGGGGTCCGGTAAGTGAGGCTCACGCAGACGAACCCAAGCTCGGTAAACGTCTTCGCGACCCGATCAATCCACGCCCCGTCGCAGCAGCAGTTGTAACCGCCGCCGGAAATGAGCAACATGCATGCGCCGTTCTTCTCCGCCGGCGGCTCGTACCAGTCCAGATACGGCATGACATGGTCCGCCGCCTTGAAGTCCGGCGCTTTCGCCTCTTGCGTGGTCGCCGCGATTTGATGGGGCTGCAAATCCGGAATCTTCCCTTCCGGCCACAACGCAACCCGCTCGCCCGCGCAGGCCAGAGCAGCAACCAACATCCAACATCCAACAATCAACCTGTGTCTCATCGCATACCCTTCTCTAGTTTCTTCACGCCTGAAAATACGTCAGCGGACCAGATATCATACGGAGCCTGCAAAGGTTTCACAACTCCCAGCTCCTGAGCGGGTGCACGGGGGGCGCAAGGCGGCTCAGTGGGGCAATCTGTAGGTCCTGCTCGTAATCGTCATC
>JABGOW010000120.1 GCA_018645275.1 Verrucomicrobiota bacterium | reverse complement strand
CACTGCTTGATATCCCGTGGTCCGTTGTTCAGAGTATTCCAAGACCAACTCGCCGGCTGTTGCTGCGGCGAAGGGATTGTAATTTACGAGCCCTACGCGCAGACGGATATTCCCGTTATATGGGTGGCCTGTGTATTGCGCATCTTGGTTGGCAAGCCAAGTGGCGTCTTCTTCGTTATCATCATCAGCGCGCCAGCGCACATGTTCCTGAATAACGAGTCCCCAGTTATTGCCGGCATGTAGCTGCGATACAATGCTACCGCTGCAGAGAACCACCACCAAAAGCAACTTGACCAGTTTCATGTCACACCCCCTCCTTTATTTTGTTTTGCACGAACTTGTGTGCCTCCCTCTTGCTTGTATGTTAGATCGGTCTGACGGTTTTGTATATCGGGGCACGGCCTGATTTTTCGCATCAGGGCGGCCCTAATCTGCCATCGGGTCTATCCTTAGGGTAAGCGTCAAGAATAGGGGCAATGAGGGGTAGGGAGGTGGAAGCCTGTGTGCGGGATACGAAGCAATCGTGCCGCCAAGCTGTCGCAAACCCGATATTGCAATCAGCACCAGAACGGCTCATGCTTCTCGTAGAGGAACGACAGAGGCTGTCTGATGAAACGATTGCGATCAATCTGTTTTCGTGGGGGTGTCCTTTGGCTTGCCATCCTTACGGCTGTGGCGGTCATCCCAGCATCCGGGCAGACTAATTCCTATTGGACGGTCCTGGAGATTTGCCCGACCGCCTACAGTACCCCCTACCACATCTCCCTCTTTGCCCCGGAGAACGGCGAAGATGGTGCCCGAACCTGGTCGCAGACCAAGTCCGTGTTTGTTTACGGCTTAGGCGTGATTGGCGTTCTGGCCATGCTGCCGAAAGAGTACACTGGGTGGGACAAGGATTCCGATATCTTCGACAAGTGGGTGGACAACATAACGGAAGGCCCCGAGTGGGATCGCAACAACTGGGCCTACAACTACATCGGCCACACCTACTTTGGCGGTGTCTATTACCAGGTGGCCCGCAAATCAGGTTACCGACAGTGGGATGCCTTTGTTTATGCCCTTCTGATGTCGACCCACTATTGGGAGTGCGGAGTCGAGGCTTTCGCCGAAGTGCCCTCTGTACAGGATTTGGTTGTCACTCCGCTGATGGGCTGGGTCTATGGGGAATGGGCATATCGGGCCGAGTTGCGGATCCGGGATGCGGGAGGCAAGGTGGCTGGATCGAGAGCGCTGGGAGGTGTTGCGCTGTTTCTGCTCGATCCTATCGACGCCCTGGGTTGTGGGGTTAACCGGGTGACCCGGAGACGGCTTGTCAAATCGGGCTACGGCTACTTTGCTTACACCGCTTCGCCTAACGAAACGATCACGGAGCACACCATCTATCTCAACATGGTGTTTCCATTGGGTGGAAGCGAACCGACCACGCAATACGAGCTCAGGCGCACTCATGGTGAGGGTGACCCGGTCGATACCGGCATCGTCGGCATCTCCCTCGGAACGGGCCGCACGTTTCTGGACCAGGACTGGGACGTGGAAGATGACCTCTACACCACGGTTTCCATGGGGCTCTACTTCACCCCTCGCTTCTCTGCCCGGCTGGTCTATGCCCAGGGCGATCTGACGGAGCACACCACCGGTCGTGTTGTGGACTATGAGAACTACAGCTTGAATGCCCAGTACTACTTGAATGCCGAGCGAAAGGTCCGTCCGTTTGTTACGGTAGGTCTTGGTGAGCAAATGTGGGATGATCGGGCCGCACTGAATGCCTTCCAGTGGAACGCAGGGATTGGTCTGCACTACCGGATTCACGGTAAGTGGGCACTCCAGGCCGACTGGCTCCACTACTACAGCACCTCGGAGAAGACCTACGACCGAAACGTGAACATGGGCCTCGTCTATCGCTTCGGTCGAGGCGAGCACGACGATTGGTAATGCCCATACGCCTGCAGTCTGTCGACACAGGACATGAAGGCTTGCCTGGAACCGCTCGCAGAGCAACGCTCACTGGAAACGGAGAAGCTCATCTCAGCAAACCGCTATGTTTTCGACGGAAGCCGGCAGGGGATCCGCCGGTTACCTTTTTGAAGACGCGGCTGAAGTAGGCGCGGTTGGGGAATCCGGTGGCTGCCGCTATCTCGTCGATGCTGTCCATGGTCTGCAGCAGACGGCGGCTGGCTTCGCGAATGCGCATCTCGCTCACGTATTGGGCGGCGGTGGTTCCAAAGTGCCGTTTGAATGCGCGCTCAAAGCCCGTCACGCTCATCGCCGCTTCACGGGCAAGCCGCGGGTTGGCCAGGGAATCGGAAAGATGGTTCTCGATGAAGGCTTTGATGTGGATCAGCTTCTCAGGAATCGGCGGCTGCCATTCCAGTTCGGGGCGTGCGAACACCACCTGCAATAGCGCGAGGCTATTTCGATAGATGGCATCCGTGGGCGCATAGGATTCATCGGCCCTGATCAGCGCGGTCAGGTCCTGCATGAGACACGCTTCGGTGCTGCGAACGGGAAGCATGACCGGAATGGACATGTCCGGATGTAGTTTCCCCGTGAAGCTAAACGCCTGCCAAAGTGCGGGTACAGGCTGTTGGCCGAGGCAGTGAAAGAGGCAGTGGTCTGGAATCAGCATTATGTGATCAGGCGTGAGTTCTATCACGCGATCACCAAATAGAACGCAGTGACCGGGGGCGCTGTTGTATTGCAGACGCCAGAACGGGCTGAATACACTCGGGAAATTCCAGTTGGCATTGGCAGGCAGATAGCCACTCTCGTGGAGGGTTAGCCCGGATCGCCCCGGCTTTACGCCGAGGGGAAAATACTCGATTCCCACACCAGAAAAGGGCTTGTCGTAGGCGCCGACATTGATTCGCGCATGTGCTGAATAAGACACAACTCATACGCTAGCGGATATGGACGATCGAGGCAAGGGGATTGTAAAGTGTGGACCGTGGAGAGTGGACGGTTGACGGTGGCGTGTTGAGAGAAGGAGTTACTCATGGGCATGTTTGAGACAACGGGTAAGGTTGCAGAGGGTGCAGAGCGCAGTGCCAACACGGTGAAGAAGCTGGAGCGCATGAATAGGGCGCTGAGTCATGAGGAGCCGGATCGCGTGCCGATCAGTGATTTCTTCTGGGGTAGCTTCATTGAGCAGTGGCGCAAGGATCTCGGGTTGGCAGAGGATGCGAACCCTTACTACCACTATGACCTGGACTGGATTGTAACCGTCCCAAACATGGACCCCTGGATCCGGCCGTTTGAGACCCTCAAAGAGACCGATGAAGAGGTCGTCGTGAAGACCGGTTTCGGAGCGATCATGCGCAAGAAGTTCGACTATCCCATGCCGGAGATGGCCGAGTGGGAGACCGACACCTTCGAGAAACTTGAGTCGGCTGAGTTTGATGCTCCCGACGATCCGCGCCGCTTCTTTGATGCCGGTGACAACCAGATTGCCGGGGTGGGGGATGGTTTCGAGCGCAACTCGCCGCCCTGGATCGAGACGGTCAAAAGCTTGCGCCCTGACTTCCCCGTGTATGGAAGTATGATTCTAACGGCTGAGTGTCTGACCCGCCTGATTGGGCAGGAGAACACGATGATGTGGATGGGCCTCTACCCGGAACGCATGGGTGCCGTGATCAACCGCATTGGCGAGTTCTACCTCAACTGTGCCAAGGCGGAAATGAATGCTGCAGACGGACTGCTCGATGGTTTCGTGATCTGGGGGGACGTGGCGTACCGTAATGGCCCCTTCTTCTCGCCCGATTACTGGCGCGAGTACTTCAAGCCGTGGGTCAAGGCAATCGCCGCCGAGGCCCATGCTCGTGATCTGCCGGTGATCTATCACGGTTGCGGCTGCGTGCACAAACTG
>JABGOW010000454.1 GCA_018645275.1 Verrucomicrobiota bacterium | reverse complement strand
AGAGAGTCGCGAGAATCTGCTGCACGGCCAAGCCATTGGCCCGGGCTGCGAGCGGTTGCTGAAGCATCCAGCGATTCTCCCGACGCACGAGCTGGATAAAGCCGGCCCCCTGCCGCTGAATCTCAAACCGAACAGTATTTGCCGGCGTTCCTTGGAGCACGGCCCGATCTCGCAAAGGTGTAATTGAACCAGGCAGCTCCTTAAGCAGTGATAGTGGCAGTGTCAGGACTGCATCCGAAAGGCTGTGCCGGGCATAGAGCCCTTCGCCGAGAGGCATGCGATCCCCAAGAAACAGCGTTTCACGCCGCGATGGGGTATCCACACCAACACTGATACGGGCGGGATCCAATCCGTAGTCGGCAAGTTGAAGTTCGCGGGCTTCGCGCTGTTCGGCCGTGATACGCTCTTCCCACATTGCCCCTTCAAGCGCCGCCACGATACGTTCGAGCTCGGCAGCGTTAGCGCGCGCGCGGACGGGCGACTGCAGAAACCAGTCATCGCCCTTCTTGATGCACTCGATGCGATTGCTCTCAGCTGAAATCGTGATGCCGGTGATCGGCTCCGTAGACAGGTCGAATACCCGCTGAGTTCCCGTCTTCCGGACTTGGCGCACGCTGGCATGATAGTCGACGAGGAGCAGCACGCACGCCAGAAAGCACACCCCTACAAGAAGCCTGAATGTCGTTCTAAAACTCATCGTTACTTTCCACCAAAGAGAACAGGCCGGGCATTCCCCTACCGGGCAAGCCTACCGTCGGCGTCTTAGCCATACGCAAAACCCGAGAAGCGCAATACAGCCTGGAACCAGCACAACCGTCAACAGAAACACCTGCGTCCACTGCGGCTGGCTCATCTCCAGTCTCAGTTCCTGAGGCGGCCGCGGAGCAATAGCCAACAGGCAATCGCGCTCGACAAGCCAGTTTAGCGAGGAGAGGAAGAAACTCACGTTTCCTCCGACCCCCCCACTCAGCGCGGCATTAGAAACAAAATAGGAATCTCCCACAACGACCACACGCGTTGGTTGAAGCTCAACATCAACCCCGACGAGCCCCTTCTCGACCGCCACAGCAACGGAGACCACTCCCCGGCGGTCCGTGCCCTCATCATAGCGCGGCGGATCCTGGGAAAGATCGGTCTCAACCCACCCCTCCGGTCCAGTCGCTGCAAGAACGGTGACCCGTGCGCGATCCTCCTCGCCAGATCCATTGTTCTCGTCCTGGGCAGACTCCGTTGTGATGACCGGACGCGGCATGTAGAACATGGTCGTAACATTGTCGAACGCATGCGTGATCGGATGCTTGCCATACGAGGCAACGATGAGCTCATGTCCCGAAAGGGTCAATCCGGCCGCCACGCCGCTCCCCAATCCAACCCCCCACTCATCAAGCAGGGGAGCCAACCCCGTGTCTACCGAAGGGTCGAGCAGGAACATCACCCGACCATGCCCATTCTTCAGATAATCCTGAATGCACCTGATTTCGATCTCGGAGAGCTTCTGATCTGGCCCCGCCACAATCAGCGCTGCACAGTCATCGGGAACCGCACCATGCTCCGCGAGCAGGAGCCGCCGAACCTCCATGTTGTCATGCCGAATGGCGCGTGCAATAGAGGAGTACCCTCCCTGGCGCCCAAAGTCCTCGATATCACGCTCCCCGTGCCCGGAAACAAAATAGACGACAGGTGTGTGCTCCTGCGTGACACTGAGAATTGCCGATGAAAAGGCCTGTTCGCCAAAGAAACCAATCAGATTTCGGACAATGCCGGCCTCAGTCAGCTGCACCTCATACTCAGCCAGGTCCTTAATCACCACATGCTTGGTCCGCCCCCCACAGGAGAACACAACAACATCCTCTGTCGCCACATCATAGTTCTGCGCCAGAGCCCGTGTCCGCGCGATGTCACGGTTCGGGTCCACAATCTCAAGATTGAGTGTCACGCCATCCAGACGCGATGCAACATACGCATACTCGTGCAGCAGCACGCGAACCTGATCATAGAGCGACTCCTCGGAAGCCAGAAAGGCCGTTACGGTAACGTCTGATTGAAGGCCTTTCAGCAGGCCCAACGTACGCTCTGAGAGGGCTACGTGTGACGAGGACCGAAGCTGCAAACGGTATGGGAAACGCGAAACGAGCAGATTGAGGAGAATGACGGCTGCCGCCATCAGGAAAACGGCGACGACAACATTCAGCCCCGTGACCACCCGTCGGCGGCGCTGACGGCGTACGTGCCGCCTCGCTTCTTTTGTCTCTTCCTGTACTTCTTTTGTCATAGCAAACTCAACCACTCTGCTTCGGGCCCAATCGCACTACAGCCAACGGCGGGATTCCAGGATTCGAACGGATGCGAATAACAGTAGGACCACAACCGACAGATAGAGCACCCCCACCTGCAAGCTCAGCCCACCAGACGCAAACAGAACAAGATGTGCCTCGATCGACAGATACTCAACAACACCATCTCGAATAATCGGAACGGACGCCGCGAGCGGCTTCGCGAAGAAGGGGATACAAATGGCAGCAAAACAGCAAATGGCGGCAACGATCTGGTTCCGCGTTAGGAGCGACACAAGAAGTCCCATAGCGACACAACAGGCCGTGATCAATGCCAGGACAAGACAGCCCCCTGCAACCGAGAAATGGTCAACCTGCTCAAGACCCGGACTCACGTATGCAAGCCAATACAACGAGGCCACGGCCGGAGCCAGCACCAGCCAGACAAACAGGAGTGCACTGGCGTACTTCCCAAGAATCACGGCGGTTTCACTGACCGGCGCCGTCATCAGCATTTCAAGTGTGCCAGAGCGCTTCTCCTCCGCAAACAGCCGCATGCAGACAACCGTGACAAGGATCGGCATCCACAGGAGAATTGAGACCAGGAGAATCAGCACGATCGAATCGTCGCTGCCCACCTTTACCTCGGCCGCCTGGAGAAACGTCCACGCTGATGCCGCAATGAACACGACGGCAGTCACATACGCAACAGGTGAGAGGAAGAGTGAACCGAGTTCCCGTCTGAGAATCGTAAGACAATCACGCATGGTCGGCCTCCGCCTTCTCAACATTGCTGTCGAATTCCCCCTTGGTGATTGCAACGAAGACATCCTCCAGATTGCGACGCTCGGTCGTGAGCTCACGAACCTGCCAGTCGTTTTCGCAAACAACCTTGAACATATCAGGACGAACATCTTCCGCGTTATGGCACTGGCAAACGAGTCGGCTCCACTCGCCCATCGGCTCACAGGTCAGCGATTCAACACCGGGAATGGCCTCAAATGTTTCCAGAACGGCGCGACGCGACCCATGCACTTCAATGACAACATTCTCATTGCCCTTCATCAGACCAACAAGTGCCTTAGGCGTGTCTGACGCCACAATGCGGCCGGCATTCATGATCAAGACACGCTCGCAGAGCATCTCTACCTCGGGCAGAATGTGCGTTGAGATCAAGACCGTGTGTTGCTTTGCGAGTCCGCGGATCAAGTCGCGAATGTGGCGAATCTGGTTCGGATCCAAGCCGATGGTAGGTTCATCAAGGATCAGGCACTCCGGTTCGTGCAGCAGGCAATCCGCAAGGCCAACGCGCTGGCGAAAGCCCTTTGAAAGACGACCAATGACAGCTCCTCGCTGCTCGGTCAGTTCACATTGCTCCAACACCACGCCAATTCGCTCCCGAAGCCTCGCTCCGTGCAACCCCTTCAACGCGCCCCGAAAACGTAGATACTCCTTGATCCTCATATCAGGATAGAGCGGGACGTTCTCAGGCAGATAGCCAACCTTGCTTCGAACCGTCAGAGAATCCTTGAAGACATCGGCCCCACCAAGCGTCACCTCGCCGCCGGTAGCGGGCAGATAACAGGAGAGGATGCGCAGCGTCG
>JABGOW010000322.1 GCA_018645275.1 Verrucomicrobiota bacterium | reverse complement strand
TCTGGATCACTTCCGACGCAAACAGCAGGTTCGAACCGACCAAATGGTGCCATTTCCGCAGGTCGGTAAGACTCTCGCTCTCGGCGTCGTATCGCGCTTGCCTGGAGTCAGTTATGAAACTGATCAGAGGTTCCAACCGAGACGCCCCGCCAGACTCGAACCGGGCCACCGAGTCGGTGAGTTCCGCCTTCCGGTTGACGTACTGCTCCTTGCGGGCGGCAAACTCGTCCTTGTCGAGTATGCCCTCGATGTAGGCGTCAAGCAGGCGGTCAAGTCGCTCTTGCATCTGGTCGAGTTCTGCTTTCTGGCCGGCCACGATGTCGGCCTGCTTCGCGTCTTCGTCTTGCTTCCACGTTCTAACCTCGGCAAGCATCTTGTCCGCCCAGTCCTCGGGAATGGAGACTCGTCGGATACTCTCTCGGAGAAGCTCGGCAAGAGCTTCTTCCCGAATGGTCTTCGTGGGGCATGGGCCGCGACGGTGGCCGCAGTGGTAGTAGCTGTGACCCTTCTTCTTCGTGGCCGTGACCATGCAGCCGCATTCGTGACAGCGAATCAGGCCGCGCAACGGGAACGGATGCTTCTTCGGACGGCGACGACGGCTCCGGCGTTCGCGTACCTCTTGTACGCGCTTGAACAACTCGCGCGTGATCAGCGGCGGGTGCTTACCCTCGTATACCTCACCACTGAACCGGAAGATGCCAATATAGAATGTGTTCGCAAGGATAGCGTGAATGCGGCTCATGGAGAGCAGCTTACCTCTGACGCCGACCAAACCCCATTCCTCTGCCATGCGGCGGATGTCTGCCCCGCTGTAGTCACCCGTCGCGTAGGCCTCGAACATGCGCCTAATAATGGGCGCACGCTCCTCGTCAAAGATAATGGTCCGCGTTTGCGGATCGTTCATGTAGCCGGGTGGCGGCATGTTCGGGTAGATGCCGTCACGCAGTTTCTTGCGAATGCCGCGACGGATAGTAACCGATAAATGGTCGACGTAATATTTCGCCATCTCCAGGGCCATGGACAATACAAACTTGCCTTGTGGCGTGTTCTCAAACCAGGTAGAAGGGAACTTCAAGTCCCGGAGCTTCCCCGTGTCGAGATCATGCACGAGCCTGCCCCCATCAACGGAATTTCTTGAGAGCCGGTCGGGGTGCCAGGCGAGCAGTGCTTCCGCCTCGCCGTTCTCCACGGCTTCCATCATTTCGTTGAAGACTGGTCGACCGGGTTCCTTCGCCGTCTTCGCCTCGACGTACTCGCGCACGACCTGCAACGATTCCTTCCGTGCAAACTCTCGGAGCTCATCAAGTTGTGAGTCGATGGACAGCACCTGGCGGGCCTCGTCCTCAGTTGATTTGCGTGCGTAGAGAAAGAACTTCATTGCCGCCTCCATCTGTTGTACATTTATCGTGTGTAGCCAAGAATACAGCATTATGATGTTCTTTCAAGCATGAAACGACGAAAAACAATACCGGATCACCGCAAGAAACTGGGCGAAGCAATCCGGGTGCGACGGAAGGAACTTGGGTTGTCACAGGAGGGGCTGGCAGAGGTGGTCGACTGCCACCGGAACTTCGTGGGCCGTATAGAGCGAGGCGAACAGAATCCTACGGTGGACATGTTGATGCGCTTTTCCAAAGCCCTGCAATGCAGTGTCACCGATCTGTTCAGCGAGGCAGACCTGTGAATTTGGCGAAGAAGACGGCATGACGAGGCCAGCGGTAATCGAACGACGGGACTGAAGAATGGCCGGGTTCTACGAGCAGTTTGGTAGCGAGCTCAGTGTGATTCGTGAAGGCAACCTGAGTTGCGACTGGAACAAGGGCCTTCACTGCTGCCGCATGGAATTCATGCACTCTGACGCTGGATATGAGCCCACCCCCGAAGATGACCTGTTGCACGATGTCCTGTTGAAGGGCCTACAGCGAGGACGACGCCCCTTCCCATCGTATTTCGTGGAGCAATGGATCGTTGCGCTGTACGGAGAACCATTGGGTCTCCAAGAGAAGCCAGGAACTGGAACGGGGAGCATCACGTATGCCTACGACGCTACCTTGGCTCAGGCATATCAGGAGTTTGCCGACCTGATTGAGCCGTGGAGAGGGGACGCGGAGGCAATTTCCTTTGATCCAGAGCACCCGGAAAACGAGAGGCAGCTCTTTCGTTCTCTGGTTCAGAGATTCGGCGCACGGATGGGACACTGCTGCGCACCCCAAGTCGACATTGCGACAATTCTGGATCGCAAGACGGCCGCGGCGTTTACGGCCCAGCGCGGCGATATTCTCCTTCACTTCCCTAATGGCCGAAGCTTTTTGCTTGAGCCCGGCGACCATGATGATCCAGCGCAGGCGGCGCTCGATAAGCGGAGGGATGCAGCATTTGGAAGGGCTGGCATTGCAACGATGCGACCGCGCAACGCGGAGATTCAGGACGAAGCGCTGTACTCAAGAATCGAAAAGGGCATCTCGGAGATCGACGGTCTGGCCTTTCTGAACGATGTCGAAGAGCGCACGGAGAGGCAGCTCGCGTGCAACTATCTGTTCTTACTTCCGTCCCTTATTGCGCGCATAGAGAGACTCCTTTTGTACTTCTTCTTCCGGCGAGGATTAATGCGGCGGGAAACGTTAAGCATCGGAGTGATTGAGAGGGATCTGGAATGTGCGGAGCTTGCGCTGGCCAGCTTTCTCGACAAAGTGGAGCGGCTTTCGAAACTGTATGGATGGCAGTGTGCGGTCCCTCGTATAAGCCTGATCGTTCAGCGAAATACCACCTACCGCTATGGCGATCTCTCCCAACTGGAAATTCCAGTGGAGAGATGTGAGCGACTCAACGGTCGCGAGGTCGATCTTCTCTTAGATGTTGCTATCAAGTGCAACGCCCTAACACCTCCTGATCTCGATGGAGCCCCCAATGCCGGATCTGCACGCCAGACATATGTACACAATCGGCCGGTGCGATTTGGCTACCGCGCAGAAGCAAGGGCCATCCCAGTAACCGACGAGAGCGAGCAGATCTTAGCCACGTTTGTGCAAGACTACTTCCGAAAACAGGCACTGCGTCCCGGACAAGGCTCCATACTGCGCAACGTCCTTGCGCAGAAGTCAACCATAGGTCTTCTTCCCACAAGCGCAGGGAAGTCACTTTGCTACCAGCTTGCCGCACTGCTTACACCTGGCACAACTCTGGTGGTGGATCCACTGGTTGCCCTGATGAAAGATCAGGTGCAAAGCCTAGTCGAGCAATATGGCATCGATCGAGTCCTTGCTTGGCACGCCGGAGCAGGGCTTCACGATCAAAATATAGGGGCGCTGCTAAGCGAGAATCTCATTGTGTTCATATCACCGGAGCGGCTTCAGCGGCCGAAGTTCCGCGCCGCGATGAAGTCACTCAGTGCGGGGGATCTCTTCATTAACTACGCAGTTGTCGACGAGGCGCACTGTGTATCCATGTGGGGGCACGATTTCAGGCCCTCATACCTAACGCTTGAGCGCAACTTCAGGGAGTACTGCACATTCCAGGGACGTGCTCCAGTAATGGTGGCCCTAACTGGGACCGCGTCGCAATTGGTGCTGATTGATCTGAAACGGGAACTTGCGATCCAAGATCTTGATGCAGTTGTCCGACCAGACACCTTCGACCGACCGGAGTTGAACTTCAATCTCGTGTCCTGTTCAGATACAGAGAAGCCCGAGATGCTGAACCAAGTGTGCACCGCGATCGCCCGTCGCCTCAATGTTCAACAGGTCGACACAGACGCTCACGGGATCGTATTTGCCTACACGCCAAAGGAAGTGTGGAAGCTGTTCGGACAGCAGGTTGGTGATGCAAAGGGCTTTGTGCGCACGGTCCTGGCTGGAGAGGGGCAACATCTTAGGTATGGCGCATATACCGGCAGTGCGCCCAAGGATGGGAA
>JABGOW010000339.1 GCA_018645275.1 Verrucomicrobiota bacterium | reverse complement strand
TGCCCGCCCTCGCAGCGGGCGCTGTGGTCTCGCTGGCACTCATACTCCAGGGACACCATGACCTGCTGATGGGGTGCTGGATGATCTTCTACGGTCTGGCGCAGATGGCTTATCGCCTCTCCCTGCCGAAAGGAATCTACCTGGGTGGGGTCTGGTATCTGTCCTGGGGGGCCATTTGCCTGCTCCTGCCAAATCTCGATCTGCTGACCCCATGGCCCATGGGGATCGCATTCCTCGTGGGAGAAGCCTACGGGGGCTACACACTGTACCAACTGGGTAGTGTCAAAAGATCTATGAAAAGTATGAAAGATGGGAATCGGTGAACGAGAACGGCGACGAGAACGGATTACGAGTAAAAGAATCTCGTAATCGTCCACCATTCTCGTCGCCGCTCTCGTAGACCGAAATGGACAGGAAAATGGGGGAGAAGACAGATATGCCTCTAACCCCCTACAAAGACAAGTGTTAGAGAAGAAAGAGGTCTGCCAACTTTGGCAGTACGACCAACTGAAAAAGGAAGCATCATGAGCGATGAAACACCAGCTGCCACACTTGAGAAGATATTCCACGAACCCAATCGGCTGGCGATCATGTCCGCCCTCTGCGCAGCCGAGAGCGGACTCAGCTTTCCGGAGCTCCGCGAAACCTGCAGCCTGACGGATGGCAATCTCAATCGGCATCTCAAAGTGCTGTCCGGCAGCTCGGCCATCGTGATCAAGAAGCAGTTCATCAACGATCGACCGAGAACAACGGTATCCCTATCACCCACCGGGCTCGCCCGCTTCCAGGACTACCTCAAGGCGCTTGAGGCCGTACTCCTCAATGCTCGGACCGCGCTTGAAACGACGGCTCAAGCGGCAGACGAGACGGAGATGGTTCCCGGTGCCATCGGTGCAACCGCATGAAGCGGTCCACACCATACGCGGCTGCGTTAGGGGCGATTGCTCTCATGGTGCCATTGCCTCTTTTAGGGCTGTGGTTCAGCGGGCGACTCGCTCCCCACCATACCGAGTTCCCCCCCCTGTCACACTACGTCGAGCATGCCCCCTTCTCATGGATCGCCTTCATCGCAATGGCAACGGCCATCGTTGCATGCTGCCTGCCATTCATCTTGAAAACACTCCATTCACCCTCCGTGCACCGCCCTCCTCAGGTTTCAGCCCTCAGCCCTCACCCCTTCCCCCACCCCTTCCCCCGCCCCTTCCCGCTTTGGGGTTGGGCCGCAGTCGCATTCACGGCTGCAACCTGGATCGTCGCGTGGACCCGTTTTTCATGGGCGACTCCCATCCAGTCCCACACCTTCTCCCCTCTCTGGATTGGCTACATCGTCGTCGTGAGTGCCCTCACTCAGAAACGAAAAGGGAGCTGCTTGCTCACGGCTCAGCCCATACGCATGCTGATCTTGTTTGCGACCAGTGCCCTTTTCTGGTGGTACTTCGAATATCTCAATCGCTTCGTGCAGAATTGGTTCTACTTCGGTGTGGAGTCCTTCTCGCCGTCGCGCTACTTCTGGTTTGCCACCCTCCCCTTTGCCACCGTACTGCCAGCCGTCCTGGCCACGGAAGAGTGGCTCTCGACCTTCCCGAAACTCGATATCGGGCTCGACCAATGGCATCGCATTTCGATTCGCAATCCCAAGCGGCTTGCCGCCGGATGGCTTCTCGCCGGGTCTCTCAGCCTTATGGCAATTGGCCTCATTCCCAATCTACTCTATCCCCTGCTCTGGATTTCGCCTCTCATCATGATCACGGCAGGACAGGCGATCGCGGGGGCCCCTACCATTTTCACCCGGCTTCGAGACGGCAACTGGCAGGGCCTCTATCGAGCTGCCATCGCGGCGCTCATCTGTGGATTCTTCTGGGAAATGTGGAACAGCCACAGCGCCGCAGGATGGACTTATGCCGTTCCCTATGTGGGGCGCTTTAAGCTCTTTGAAATGCCAATCCTCGGCTTCGCCGGCTATCTGCCGTTCGGCCTCGAATGCGCCGTCTTTGCAGATCTCATCCTAAAACAAGAGCGTCAGTCGGCAGGTTGAGGGCGGCGCGCGAGCTTCGGGACGTGAGGAACGTTGACACACGGCTCGCTGAGCGAATTCTTATTCGAAGCCAAGGCCCATGAAATGGCATCCATCAAGTCTTCATCGCTCTGAGAAAGACGACGGGCAAGCTCTTCGGCAATACCACGGTAGGCCTTCATTCCGATCATCGGGTGGGTTTCAATGAAGCGAGAGAACACCTCGCGCTCAAACTCCATAACCTCTACTTCATCAAGCGCGACGACACTCGCCGTACGGTTCTCCACCCCCAGAAAGCCGACCTCGCCGATGAGGTCGCAGGGCCCTAGCTCAACGAGTCGCTTGTACTTCCCGCCTCGCATTCCCTTGCGAACTTCAACCGTGCCGCTCAGGATCAGAATAAAAGAGGATCCGACCATGCCCTCTTCAATGAGGTGAAACCCCTTTGGAAACTGCTTAAGAATGCCGATCTTCTCAATCGCAGCAATCTCTTCGGGATTGAGGCACTGTAGAAACATTACTCCCCGTCTGTTGACATTACCCATACGTTGCTAAACATTAACCAAGTCACCATGGATATTGTCAACAGGGAAGTTTCGCGGGAGTACCTGCGCATCTGGTACAGATGTATCAATCCTAAATCATAATCATGCTCGTAATCGTAATCCGAGCGAGTACGATTATGATCAGGATTACGATTGTGAAACAGGGCTCAACGTTATGCTGATCCAGAAAATTAGAACTTCAATTAGAGAACACGGGCTGATCGCCCGCGGGGAGCATCTGCTTGCAGGGGTATCGGGAGGTGCCGATTCCGTGGCCATGCTGCATGCCTTGGCCGCGCTGAGGGAGCCGATCGGCTTTCGCCTCTCTGTAGCACACCTGAATCACCACATTCGTCCGGAAGCCGAAGAGGATGCCCATTTCGTCGAATCGCTCTGCGGGGGCCTTGGGATTCCTTTCACAGGATCCGTTGTCGATGTCCCTGCGCGGGCGGCAGAACCAGGGGTTTCACTCGAAATGGCAGCACGGGCAGCGCGCTATCAGTTCTTCGCCGAAGCCGCCGCAACGCTGGGTGCCGATGCCGTGGCCACAGCACACACGCAGGACGATCAGGCAGAAACCGTCCTCCTGAAGCTCTGCCGGGGAGCAGGGAGCGCAGGACTTGACGGAATTGCTCGTAGCAGCATGATTCAGGGCATCCGTGTTGTGCGTCCCCTGCTCGATGTCTCCCGTACCGAGATCGAGCATTTTCTGCAAGAAGAGCAAATTCAATGGCGCGAAGATGCCACGAATGCCGACACGGCATTCAAGCGTAATTGCGTACGCCACGACATCTTGCCGCTTCTCGCGCAGCAGCTCAACCCGAGGATCAAAGAAGCCCTCGCACGGACGGCAGCCATCCTGTCTGGCGAGAACGCCCTGCTTGAGCAGCTGACCACGGAGGCCCTGCGCCCCGCCATCAAAGAGGACGGATCGCTCGCGGTTGCAGAGCTCCGCCAGATGCCGCCCGCACTACAGCGCCGTGCCCTGCAACAGTGGCTCCTTCAGATGGGGGCATCTGCCGCGCAAATGCGTTTCGATCTCGTAGAGCGTGTGGTCTCGCTTGCCGCCTCGGAAAGTGGATCAGGAAGCGTCAGCCTGAGCGCAGTCCACCGCGTTCAACGCGAGTATGCTCGACTGCGCGTGGTCGCCAATTCCGCGGATGACGACAGAATCCCTGAAACGTTGATCACCGTTCCCGGCGAGACTCTGCTCGAGGCCACCGGACTGCGGATCATCGCGACCCAGCGGACCGGATTCGATCGCATCGTTCCAGGGCCTGTGGGACAGCTCCCCGCCCAGGCCTGTATTCGCTGGGATTTTGAGGTTCCCCCTGAGATCCACGTCCGTTCCTGGCAACCGGGAGATCGTATCGGTCCGTTCGGTATGGACGGTTCCCGCAAGCTTCAGGATCTGCTTGTGGACGCGAAACTTCCACGCCATGAACGCGCTCACATTCCGGTTTTTGTCTGCCGCGATGAGATCGTGTGGCTGCCGGGCTACCGAATCAGTCGAAATTGGGCTGTTTTGGACGAAAAACAGCACTCATTGCAGTTGCGCGTTGAGGCCCAGTGAGCTAGTATGAGCCCACTTTTAGTGCATGCTGATAATAAAATGTGACCAGCACGCCTGCCAGACCCGCACCTATTCCTGACGACGCGGGTAAAGGGAGGGGTGTATCTCGGTCTTGGAAAGGATTGCTTGAACCATGTCTGAACCCTCTACGGGGCAACCGCGACCCGCGCCGAAGAAGCCCGGCCCCGCCGGCGCACAGCCAAATATCAAAACCCTACTGCCTTGGATCATCGTGTTCGGTATGCTGACGGCAGCCATCTTCCTGGTGGGCCAGAATGCAGACAAGCCGACGGTCATTCCCTACACCTCCCCTGACAACCTCAACTTCGTGCAGCTCGTCGAAGAGGGAAAGGTCGGAAAGTGCAAGATTATCCAGGACATGGCGGGACCACTCTATGTCACTGGCGAGCTCAAGGAAGGAATGACCGAAGAGGAGATCCCCGGCGAGTTCAAGGCATTCCTAGCCTCTGTGGACAGCGCTACGTTGAGCTGGCTGCGCCAGAATGGCGTTGAAACCGACATTCCCCCACAGAACCCGATTCTCTGGCATATCGCATCGAGCATCCTCCCGATCATTATCATCTTCGGGCTGCTCTACTTCCTGTTCATCCGCCAAGTGCGCAACGCCGGCAGCGGAGCGATGAGCTTCGGCAAGAGCCGGGCACGCTTGCTAAACCAGGACCGCAACAAGGTCACCTTCAAGAACGTGGCGGGAATCAATGAAGCGGAAGAAGAGGTCCAGGAGATCATCGAGTTTCTGAAAGACCCCAAGAAATTCCAGAAACTCGGCGGACGCATTCCCAAGGGGGTTATGCTGATGGGACCTCCCGGAACCGGAAAAACACTGCTCGCCAAGGCAATTGCCGGCGAAGCGGATGTTCCTTTCTTCAGCATTAGCGGATCCGACTTCGTGGAGATGTTCGTCGGTGTTGGTGCATCGCGTGTCCGTGATATGTTCGAACAGGGCAAAAAGAATGCCCCTTGTATCATCTTCATTGATGAGATTGATGCCGTCGGACGTAGTCGTTTTACCGGAATCGGCGGGGGTCACGATGAACGCGAACAGACACTGAATGCGCTACTCGTGGAAATGGACGGTTTTGAGACCCAGCAAGGGGTCATCATCCTCGCAGCAACAAACCGCCCGGATGTGCTCGATCCCGCCCTGCTCCGGCGTGGACGTTTCGACCGCCAGATTGTGATTGATCTACCCATGATCGACGGTCGTGAAGAAATTCTAAAGATCCACTCCCGCAGCATCAAGCTTGCCGAATCAGCCGACCTGCGGCGCACCGCACGCGGAACCCCCGGTTTCTCCGGGGCCGACCTTGAGAACCTGCTCAATGAAGCAGCCCTGCTTGCCGCTCGTGACAGCAAGGAGGCTGTCGAAATGAAGGACCTCGAAGAGGCTCGCGACAAAGTCATGTGGGGCAGCGAGCGCCGTAGCCGTGCCATGGACGACAAAGAGAAGAAGCTGACCGCCTATCACGAAGCGGGGCACGCACTCGTGCAGCAACTGACCAAAGGGACTGAACCCGTGCACAAGGTCACCATCATCCCTCGCGGGGTCTCCTACTTGGGTGCCACGATGTCGCTACCGGAAAAAGACAGCTACACGCAGAGCCGGGAGAAACTGCTCGGCGAAATCGCCGTCTGCATGGGGGGCCGCGTTGCCGAGGAACTCATCTTTGGGGACATTACCAATGGCGCCTCCTCTGATCTCAAACACGCAACCGAGGTCGCGCGCTTGATGGTGTGCAATTGGGGGATGAGCGAAGAACTGGGGCCGCAACAGTTTGGCAACAACCAGGAGCTGATGTTCCTGGGGCGCGAGGTATCCCGCGAACAGAACTACAGTGAGGAAACCGCGCGACGGATTGACGTCGAGGTCGCACGCCTGCTGCGCGAAGCTCACACGCAGGCTCTCGAAAGCGTCACCACGCACCGCGACAAGCTTGAGATGATCGCAGAGCGACTCCTCGAGCATGAGACCATCGACGGTCGTGACATTGAGGAAATTGTTACAGAAGACCGCGTACTTTCGGCGGATGAGCGCGATGTCATCGACAAGCAGAAGGAAGCCGAGGAGGCCGCCAAGAACCCACCCGTCGAGCCACCGCCGATTCCTGAAGCCGTACCAGAGGTTGAAGAACCAAAGGCAGAAGACGAGACAGAGGGCGCAGAAGGCGGAGAGCAGAAAACGGAGGCATAGCCCCAGAACCCAGAACCCAGAACCCAGAACCAAAAGAAGCATGCACTGGCAATGCCGCAACCGCAAGTTGACGTGTGATGATCAGCCCTTGATCATGGGGATTCTGAACGTCACGCCAGACTCGTTTTCCGACGGAGGGCAATATGCGGACAGCGCGGCCGCAGTGGCGGCTGCGCAACAGATGCTTGAAGATGGGGCTGACATCATCGACGTGGGGGGCGAGTCGACCCGCCCCGGGGCCAACGAAGTCGATGAAGCAGAGGAATTGCGACGGGTCGTGCCCGTCATCGAGGCTCTGGCGCAAGAAACCAGTGCTGTGATCTCGGTCGATACGATGAAGGCCAAGGTCGCACGGGCGGCGATGAAGCATGGCGCGCACATCATCAACGATGTGTCAGCGCTAACGCACGATGCCGCGTTGGTTGATGTGGCGGGCGAATTTGGAGCAGGGGTTGTCTTGATGCATATGAGCGGATCACCGCGAACCATGCAGGACAACCCAGCGTATGGAGATGTTGTGACAGACGTTCGGACCTACCTGGAAGAGCGGGTAACGGCCGTCATGGGGGCGGGGCTCTCCCGCGATACGCTGGCCGTCGATCCTGGAATCGGCTTTGGTAAGACGGCCGAGCACAACGTTCAGTTGATTGCGCAGTTGGAAGCGTTCGCGGCACTGGAGAGGCCGGTTCTGGTGGGGCTGTCACGAAAACGATTTTTGGGGATGCTGACGGGCGCTCCGGTGGAGCAGCGCACAGCAGGGAGCCTTGCCGGCCTTGCTTGCTCGGTCATGAATGGCGCGCACATCATGCGGGTACATGACGTCAGGGAGTCGGCACAAGCGGCGCGAGTTGCGGCGGCAATTCGAAGTCCGGAACAGACACGCACATGGGTGGAGTCAGTAACGTGTTAGATGGCATTATTTCCATAGGTTTAGGGGGACTTTTCGAGATCGTCGTTCTAACCTGTGTGTTCTACTACGTGTTCCTTTTCTTACACGGTACGCGCGGAGCCCAGGTTCTTGTGGGTCTAGCCGTTCTCCTCGTACTTCTGCTCGGAGCCACCTATTTCCTCAATCTGGCCGAACTCAACTGGCTCTTGCGGAAGGTCTCCGTCTATATCGCCATTGCTCTGCTGGTGATCTTCCAGCCTGAGATCCGGCGCGCGCTGGCCGAACTAGGGAGGCAGCCCGTCTTCACGGTTAGCACCGATAAGCGTACGGTCATCGACCACGTGGTGCAGACGGTCATTCACCTCGCAGACCACAAAGTCGGAGCCCTGATTGCCATTGAGCGTGAAATCGGGACACGCGCCATTCAGGAGACAGGGACGAAGATTGATGCCCCTGTGGTGCCAGAGCTGCTCGGCAGCATCTTTTTTCCACACACGCCTCTACACGATGGCGGCGTCATCATTCAGGGGAACCGAATCATGGCGGCAGGCTGTGTCTTTCCTCTTTCGCAACGGGTTGAGCTCCACAAGAGCCTTGGGACGCGCCACCGCGCAGCAGTTGGCTTAAGCGAGGAAACGGATGCCGTTGTTATCGCGGTTTCAGAGGAGACGGGCACCATCTCGGTCAGCTACCGCGGGCGCTTGAGCCGCGGCCTGGACGGCGAACGCCTGAAGCGCTTCCTCGTCGCGCTGCTCAAGGGACAGAAATCCGAGAGCGCCTGGCACCGCATGCAGGAGCAACTCGACCTGACGCCCGAAGGCATCGCAAAATCGGAGAAGCGAGTCAAAGAGGAGACGTCCAGTGCCAGCTAGATTCCCACGCACAAGAGCGTTCTTCATGGAGAACCGCGTCACGAAGCTCCTCGCGCTGCTCCTCGCGATCATGACTGTATACGCCATTCAGCGGATCACGAACCAGCTTGAGGATTTTGAGATTCCGATCGTCGTCGAAGTGGACGACGGTGTCGCCGTGCTGAGGCAAGACGCCAAGACAGCCTATATCACCTGCCGCGGCTCGTTGGACGATCTTCGCAGGCTTGATATTCGACAGCTCAGGTGCGTCGTCTCGCCAAAAGAGACGGGAGTGGCCGGTGGAGAACGCGTCCCGATCGGCCCGCGCAATGTGCAGGGGTGGTCGCGCGGCGTACAGATCATCAAGGTGAGCCCTGATGTTGTTGTCGTCGATTTCGACCGGGAAATCGAGAAGCTTGTCGGCGTTGCAAAACCTGAAACGGTTGGCAAGCCACTGTTGGGTAAGGCGGAAGTCGACTACGATCCAAAGATCGTCAGAATTCGTGGACCGCTGAGTAAGCTTGAAGACCGCAATATCCTCCGCACGGAACCCATCAACGTTGAGGATGCAGTCGACTCTTTCACCAAGCGCGTCAAGGTGCTCTCAGAGGGTGAATCGGACGTCTGGGAGATTGAGCCCGCAGAGGTCACCGTCCGCGTCAGCATTGTGACAAAGGCTATCAACAAGGAGTGGAAGCAGATACCCGTCCTGGCGGTCGTGAGTACCGAGTGCGGTCGCAACTTCAAGTTCTCTCCTGAAGTCGTTGATGTCAGCCTGCTGGGAAGCCCGCAGGCCGTCACCCGCGTCAAAGACTCCGATATCAGCGTCTTTGTAGATTGCGTAGGGATCGCCACCAACGGCGTCTTCAAGATGGCCGCATCCGTGCATTTGCCGCCGGGCATCAATGTGAGTGCGGCTGTTGAACCCCCGCTGATTGAGGTCACCGTCAACCCCATCTCCGCAACGCCGAACGCGACGCAGCAGGATACGCCGACGGAGACGCCAAAAGTGGCCCCGACGCTCGAAACCGAGAACGATCAACCCCAAGACTAACGCAACGCAGAGGAAACATGGCCGCCAAGAAACAGCAGGAAGCACCATCCGGGCTACAGGTCCTTCTAGGGACGCTACTGCTCCCGATTGCCCTCTTTACGCTGCTCGGACTCGTATCCTACGATTGGCAGGATATGCCATTCCTGTTCTTGCAGTCTCCCTCGGGGCAGATGGCAAGCAACTGGGTTGGGCCGGTAGGCGCTTGGCTCTCGTGCTTTCTTTTCATGATGGCAGGCGTTGGAGCCTACGGGGTGCCCGTCTGGTTTGCGGTGACCGGACTTCTCATGATTTTTAAGCGCGGCAATTTCTGGCCGAAGTCCCTCTGGACGGGCTTGGCCCTAATCGCGTTTGCCTCCGTTCTTGATCTTCACGGCGCGTTCAACGTCAAAGCGTACCTGAATATCACCGACAACGGCGGGGTGATGGGATGGCTCGTTACGCAGGGCATACTCATTCGGTTGCTGAGTCCCATCGGTGCCGGCATCTTGATCTGGTCTCTGTTCATCTTTGCCTTCGTTATGGCAATCGGTATTCCGACGTTTGTCCGGCTGTACCACTACAGTCTTGCAGCCTCCGGACTGGTGGGTGAGCATATCGCGGAAAGGCGCAGCCAGACACATGACCGCAAGCAGCTCATCGAGCAGGAAGAGCGCCGCATCGAAAAGCAACGGAGGAAGCTCGAAAAGGAAATGCAGCGGCGCGAGCGCAAGGAGCTGATCCAGCAGAAGGCTGAAGCCCTGGCTGCACGTAAGGCAGAACCGGCCCCGGAAATGCCCCGGCCGAAGAAACCCGGGAAGAAACCGATCAAGACAGCCCAGGCGCCCGTCGAGGCTCCCCTGCCGGCACCGGTCATTGATCCGGACAGGGCCCAGTTCCCCGGCTATATCCTCCCCCCCATGAGCCTGCTTGATGAACTGCCTGCATCACACGGCAAGGGCGACCTCGGGGACACCAGCGTTGTTGCGCAAGCGTTGGTAGACACGTTGAATGAGTTTGGCATTTCGACCGAAGTGACAAACGTCAAACAGGGGCCCGTTGTCACCCGCTACGAGCTGCTCCCCGCGCCCGGTATTCGTGTCGAACGCATCGCCGGTCTCGCCAACAATCTGGCGTTGGCGCTCAAAGCCACCAGTCTCCGTGTGCAAGCCCCCGTTCCAGGCAAGGGAGTCGTAGGCATCGAAGTGCCCAACGATGTCGCCAAAATGGTCGTACTGCGCGAAATCCTCGAAAGCCCCGAATGGCGTGCGGGCACGTCGCGCGTGCCGATGGCGCTTGGGAAAGACGTCGGCGGCAAGGATCTTGTCGGGGACCTGGCAAAGATGCCGCATATTCTAATTGCCGGAGCAACCGGAGCAGGCAAATCCGTCTGCATCAACTCGATTCTCGCAGGGCTTCTGATGTCGAAAACGCCCGATGAGCTCCGCCTCATCCTTGTCGACCCCAAGATCGTGGAGTTCTCTGTCTATAATAACCTTCCGCATTTGGTTGTACCCGTCATCACGGACCCCCAGAAAGTCTCCCTGAGTCTGCGATGGGCAATCAACGAGATGGAGAAGCGCTACAAACTCTTTGCTAAAGCCAAAGTGCGTAACATCGAGAGTTTCAACAACCGCGTCATTGCTCAGCAGGGCGAACTCTTTGGTGCCGAACCCTCCGACGCCCCCCCTCTCGAGAAGCCCAAAGATGACCTTCCCTCGTCCGTGCCGTACATTGTCATCGTCATTGACGAGCTTGCCGATCTCATGCTTTCCGCCGGCGCGGAAATCGAGAACAGCATCGCGCGCCTCGCCCAGCTTTCGCGGGCGGTTGGCATCCACATGATTATTGCCACGCAACGCCCATCCGTTAATGTCATCACGGGCACGATCAAGGCGAACTTCCCTGCGCGAATTGCCTTCCAGGTAGCTCAAAAAACGGATAGTCGCACAATCCTGGATCAATCAGGAGCCGATCAGCTCATCGGTCGGGGCGATATGCTCTACCTTCCCCCGGGCAGCAGCAAACTCATTCGTTCACAGGGCGCTATGGTGACAGACGATGAGATCCACCGCATTATCGAGCACATCAAGGCACAGGCTGAGCCCGCCTTTGAGATGGAGATCAAGAACAAGCTTGAGAAGCCGGCCTCGGCCTCAATGGATAATGGCGGCGACGACGAAATCCTGACCCAGGCAGTGGAAGTGATTCGCGAGACCCATCGCTGTTCCACCTCGTCACTCCAACGCCGGCTCCGCATCGGCTACACGCGCGCCGCACGTCTTGTGGATATTCTTGAGGAACGCGGGATTGTCGGCCCCCCCCGCGGTTCGGAGCCTCGTGAAATCCTTATTGATTTGGATGTCGAT
The DNA here is from genome assembly GCA_018645275.1 of Verrucomicrobiota bacterium. Lineage (GTDB taxonomy): Bacteria > Verrucomicrobiota > Kiritimatiellia > UBA8416 > UBA8416 > JABGOW01. The sequence goes on along the minus strand of JABGOW010000339.1, from coordinate 15,308 downwards.
ATGCCAAATAATACCGATGACAGCGCCGACCCGGACCAAGAAGAGGAAGACGTAGTAGAAAGAGTAGTTTAGCCCATGGCAATTGGCCCCACACTTCAGGAAGCCCGCCTCAGCAAGCAACTGACGACCTCGCAAGTTGCCGAATTGACGCGCATGAAGGTTCAGATTGTTGACGATCTGGAGAACGATGATTTTCATCGCATGGCCGCCACGATCTACGGAAAGGGCTTTATCAAGCTCTTCGCAGAGTGCGTTGGCCTCGACCCCGTCCCCCTCGTTGCTGACTACGTGCGTAGCGTGGAAGGTGACAAACCATCACTGATTCCGGATGGAGGCAAGAATGCGCCGGCCGCAAAGCCTGCCACAACCAAGGTGGCTAAACCTGAGGCGGAACCAGAGACGGAGCCTGAGCCCGCCACAGAGCCCAACGTCGACACGGAAGTTACCGCCCCCCCCGAAGCAGAAGCGGTGGAGGAGGATGCCTCTGATCTCTTCACCTACGCCTCAAAAGGAAAGCGTATCGTTAACAGACCAGCCGAGCCGTCAGCTCCATCTTTGGCCCACGCGACGAGCGAGAAGATCTCGCGGGCAGGAGCGACTCTGCGGCAGAGCTTGGCTCATGGGTTCGCGGCCTGCCGTGATGGACTCGAGCGCGCCGTCAACCGTTTGGCCGACATCCCCTGGGGCGATGCCCCCCTGAAAGCCATTGGGGTGATCATTGGCATTCTCGTCGTTCTCCTGTTTGTGGTTTCGGGCATCAGTCGTTGCGTCGGACCGCAACAGGATGGCGAACCTGCGGAAGACGGACTCCATATCGCTATTGATACGCCGGAGCCCTATTTTGACTGACGATGCGTCCGTTCCGATCTCTGTCGGTTTCATCAGCCTGGGGTGTGCCAAGAATCTCGTCGATTCTCAGACGATGGCCGGTAACCTCGTGACAGCAAACATCACGCTGGCGGCAGCGCCCGAGGATGCCGATGTCGTGATCGTCAACACCTGCTCTTTCGTGGAGGATGCCCGCGAGGAATCAATGGAGATGATTCTCTCAGCATGCCAACTCAAGCAGGATGGAGCCTGTCGGGCCGTACTGGTCGCCGGCTGCCTCCCCCAGCGCTACCGGGAGCAGATTCAAGAAGCCCTTCCTGATGTCGATGCTTTCATCGGTGTGGACGAGCTTGATCGTGTGCCCGAGATTGTGCGAGAGCTGGAGGCGGGAAAGCGCCACATACTGGAGGTCTCGGAGCAGGCTGAGAGGCTCTTTGAGCCCGTTGTTCCCGTCGTCTTCTCGGGAGGCGCGAACGCCTATCTCAAGATTGCCGAGGGGTGCAATCACCAATGCGCCTTCTGTGCCATTCCCGGAATCCGCGGCCGACATCGCTCTCGCTCCCTGGATCAGGTTGTGGGGGAGGCGGAGAGTCTCTTGGGCCAGGGGTTCCGCGAGCTCGATATCATATCTCAGGACATCATGTCCTATGGACGCGACCGCCAGGACGACACCTCGTTGCCGGCACTCCTGCGCAGACTGGGAACGCTCGGCGGCGACTTCTGGGTGCGACTGCTCTACGGCTATCCGTCGCTGGTTTCCGATGAACTGCTCGAGGTGATGGCGGAAACACCTCAAGTATGCCACTACCTTGACGTCCCCATTCAGCACAGCCACCCGGATGTCCTGAAGGGGATGCGCCGCGGATCAACCGTTCCCCACGTCAAAAAGATGGTCGACCGCGTCCGTAGCGTAATGCCCGATGCCACGCTTCGCACTACCTGCCTCGTCGGGTTCCCCGGTGAAACCGAGGAGCACTTCGAGCATCTCCTCGAATTCTGTCAGTCAGTACGATTTGACCACCTGGGAGCCTTTGTGTATTCGCCCGAGGAGAATACCCCAGCCTACGAAATGGATGCGGTCCCCCCGCTGGAGGTCGCGGAGGCGCGCTATGCCCGCCTCATGGAGCAGCAGAAAACGATTGTAGACGAAAACAACAAAGCGTTGTTGGGAGAGACGATTGACGTTCTGCTTGAAACGGTTGAGGATGATGCCTGCAACACGTGGCGAGGGCGCTCCCTCAGGCAGGCCCCCGAGGTCGACGGGACGACCTTCGTGGAAGATGTGCCTGATGAACTCGGTCTTGGCGATTTTGTCAGCGCAACCTACACCGCAACCTACGACTATGACATGCGAGCCGTATACACGCAGGAACAGTAGACGAGGGCAAACTCACCTGATTTTTCTCCACAACCCGAGCGTTTTGCCGTACTGACACGAATGACACCTATCCACCGACGCTGCGCGGTCAAAATGAACTGAAAGAGAGGAAGGGACAGGTCTGTTACGCATTTGACCGCGCTCAGGTGCCAGTGGTAGGGGGGGGGGAGATCCTTCGCAAGCTCAGGATGACATGTTCATGGGGGTTGCTGTCATGTTGCATGAGATGCTTCGGCAAGCTCAGCATGACAATTCCCTCAAGATGACAATTTCCTCAGGATGACAAAGAACCTTAGCAACCTGTCATCCTGAGCTTGCGAAGGATCTCTAGATGCACAACGGAGAAGAAATGGGGCAAGTCCACTACCTTGGGCCTTGAACAGCCCGAACATTGAGTGTATTAGATGCATTTGCTCTGACACTGATAACAAAGGGCATACGGCGGCATTTCTGCTTTCTGAACTCAACTTCTAGATCTACCAACGGGAACAACCATGGCACAAGATTGGGACATCAGACCGCGCAGCACGCTCTGCTCTGACTGCGAAAAGGCATTTGAAAACAACGAACACTATTACTCCGCGCTGGTTCATGGCGAAGAGGGCTACCAGCGCGGGGACTTCTGCATCGGGTGCTGGGTTGGCAAAGAAGCAGAGCTCCAACCCTACAGCGCCTGGAAAGGAACCTTCATTGTGCCCCCGGAAAAGGCGGACGACGATCCCCTTAAGAAGGAAACCGCCGAGTCCCTACTTAGGAGGCTCATTGAGGACGAGAGCGATGAGAACGCCCCCGTCATCTTTATTCTGGTTGTCATGCTCGAGCGCAAGAAGACACTCGTCGAGAAAGACGTCAAGATTGACGAGGACGGAACCGTGCACCGCGTCTACGAACACCGCCAGAGCGGTGAGACCTTCATCATTCTCGATCCACAGCTAAAACTCGACAAACTCCAAGAAGTGCAAATCCGCGTTGCCGACATGCTAGGGGCAAAGGAGAGCCGGGAAAGCAAATCCGAAAGTGGAAAGCAGGACGCAGAAACGGATGCCGAGTCAGACGCAGGCGAAACACCTGAAAATGCTGCGCCAAGTGATGAAGCCCCCGAGCCAGAAGAGAACGACAAACGCACCTGATCAGACTCCCTATATTTCGACTTTCGACTTTCGACTCTCAACTTTTCAAATTTCTCTCATCATGCTCACGCTGAAGATCATCAACGGAACGCTGATTGACGGATCGGGGAACGAACCGCGCCGCTCCGACGTGGGTGTCACGGGCGACTCAATCACCGCGATCGGTGATCTAAGTGAGGCTGAGGCCTCTCGGACGATTGATGCCGGCGGTTCTGTGGTCTGCCCCGGCTTCATCGACGTCCATACACACTCGGACACGTATCTACTGATCGAGCCAACAGCCCCCAGCAAACTACATCAGGGCATCACGACAGAAGTATGCGGCAACTGCGGTGCGTCCGCTGCGCCCGTGTCCTCCTTTGAGCACCTCCCCTCAGACTGGGCCGACAAGGACTACCCCACAACGTGGTCCACCATGGCTGAATATCGGTCACTGATCGAAAAGCAGGGGATCGGAGTCAATGTCGCCATGCTGGTGGGACACAACACCCTTCGCCGCAGCATCGTTGGCTATGACAACCGCCCCGCAACCGGTGACGAACTGGCAGAGATGATCCGGATGACAGAAGAGAGCTTTGAGGCCGGGGCGCACGGCATCACCACAGGGCTCGTCTACGCCCCCGGCATGTTTGCTCCCCGCGAAGAAATTGTTGCACTGGCATCTATTGCCGCACGCTATGACGGACTCTACGGAAGCCACATGCGTAGCGAAGGCGACGCTCTGCTGGAAGCCATCGAAGAGGCGATGACAATCGGACGAGAGGCGGGAACACGCGTACAGATTTCTCACCTCAAGGTGGCGGGACGCACAAACTGGCACAAGCGTGACGAGGCACTTGCCATGATTCGGTCTGCACGGGAGAGGGGAGAACGGGTGGCCTCAGACCGCTACCCCTACACCGCTGGTGCGACAGACCTGGATGTCGTCTTTCCCGAATGGGCTGCTGCCGGGGGACGCGCGGCCATTCTTGAGCGACTCTCTGAAACCGCAAGCTGCGAACGACTGCGATCCGAACTTGTCGACAGCCGCCCACGCGAAGACTGGGGCGGTGTACTGGTAGGTTCCACCACGCATCCCGACAACACGCGTTTCAGGGGACAGACCCTTATTGACGTGGCCAACCAACTTGAACTCCCCCACCCCGTCGATGCCATCCTGCATCTCTGCAGGACCGACGAACTAAAGACGGGCGCCTTCTTCGCGGGCATGAGTGAGGAGAACATGCGGCACATTCTCAAAGAGCCCTACGTCATGCTCGGCAGCGATGCCTCACTGCGCGCCCTGACAGGACCGCTAAGCCATGACTATCCGCATCCTCGCGCGTATGGCAGCATGCCACGCTTCCTGCGTATGGCGATCGACGAAGCGCTGATGCCGCTGCCTGAAGCTATTCGCAAGATGACCTCTCTTCCTGCAGAACAGTTTCAGCTCAAGAAACGTGGCATCATTCAGACAGGCTACGCTGCCGACATCGTCGTTTTCGATTCTGAGTCAATCCAGGATCACGCCACCTACGGCAACCCTCATGCGCTTTCGACGGGCATTACGGACGTCATACTCAACGGGGTGCAGACACTCAGCAACGGCAGCGAGACCGATCAGCTCCCCGGTCGCGTTGTCTAGCAACGGCAACCCCACCACCACCGGAAGAGACGCCCCTGCCAGCTTGCCTGAACAGCACCCCCACCGAAGGAGACGACCCCTGCCAGCTTGCCTGGCAGGATCGCAGAGCTTGACAATGAGGCACACCAGACACATAAATCAGGCCCCCTACCACCTCGTGTGACAGGGCAGTAACTGACCCCCGTAAAGAAGGAGCACACAATGTTTTGTACCGCAATCAACTGCATGGACGGAAGAACCCAACTCACCGTCATCAACTTTCTACAGAAGCGTTTCGGAGCGATTGATGTCGATATGATCACCGAGCCAGGCCCGAACAAGATTCTCGCCGAGCGCGAAGACGCCACCACCGTTGCCTCTATCCAGCGTCGAATTGGGATCTCCCTCGAGAAGCACGGATCCAAACGTATGGCTATCGTTGGCCACGAAGACTGCGGCGGAAACCCCTCCGAGAAACCGCTCCAGTTCGAGCAACTCATCGCCGCCCGGCAGTTCTTGCGGGAGACCTATTCCGACATCGAGAACATCGCCCTGTGGGTCGATCTCAAAGGGAACGTCGAAGAACTGCCCTAAAGGGGAAGACGCGGTCGCAAGCCTGTCAAGGCCCGCTCAACTTCACTGCTCGTAGCTTGGCGGCCACGAGATGGCCCGTGAGATTAGCAAGAAAAGTACTGACATCCGAAGCAGAGGACACGGAACCGAATCGTCCCGATCTTCCTGCTGTGGCTTTTGATGTCAGAAGGGCCGCTGACGTGTAGAGTTGTTCAGAAACGAGACGCTGACAGAGAAGATCGTAGCGCCCCAGATATGATTTCCCCGTGAATTCCGGGAACGCCTTGAAGTGCGGCTCTTCCACTTTTACCGGGCGGCGTGACTTCGGCGCATCCTCAACAAGAATCAGCCATCCGATGAACGGCTGTGGCTGGGTACCGAAGGCGCCTTCACGATATGCGGTCCAGATGTCCTTTGCTGTTCCAACAGCCTCTTCCATTCGGTTGTTGAAGTTGTTTCCAAATGACGGGCCCACATGGCTCTTCAGCTCAATGGCCGCAATCAACTCGCCTCTATGCATGACGACGATATCCCACAGCTTCGCAGCACGGAAGTAGCCAGGCAGAGTGAGAACAGCTCGCTGGGTAAATATGTCCACCCCTTTGGGACCGCAGCTCTTGACGACGCGGGACACAAGTCGAACGAAGCCATCCATATTCTTGCCAGAGGTGACGGCGGATCGCGCCCCCTGATCCAGCTTTCCGGATTTCACCTGTTTCCGCGTAGCGGAGGCTCTGCTTCGCCAGAAAGCACGAACCGCTTTTCTAACCGCGTTTTCTCCATCTTCCTGCGTCTTCGTCGTCATTCAGTTGCTCTCCATCTGCTGGCTCAGTAGATCAGCTTCCTCTGGCGATAGGTTGTAAAGCCTCACCGCCAATTGGTGACACTTCGCATGATCTCGAGCCCTCCCGGCCTCACGAAGTTCCCTGCGCAGCAGCGGTGAAACCTCTTTCCACTCGGGTATTCTTATTCGGCGGAGATACTGGGCCTGAAAACGGAGACATCCGCCCCGCATGCGAGTGGAGTAGATACTCACGAACAGATGGGCTATGCCCGAAAGCAAGACAGCCTGAAGGGACTCAATGTCCCACTCCCTCGCCGTTACACAGTAGAGATTGTGGTGGGGGTAAAGATTGCCGGGCTCGTAGGCAATCGTGGCCTCTCCTTTGATATCTGGAATCAACAGTTTCGGCCTCGCAGTTAGCCCCGAGTCAATGCGGTCAATCGTACGATACCACCTGGCGGGGTTGTTCCTGGCGCAGCGTCGGTTGGCGATCACATCGCGCCGGTCCGCCAGATAGCAGGCGAGCTTGGGAAAGCGGCTCAAGTCAACAAGCCCCCCCGTACTCTTGAACGGGTTGATGACGCCCAAGCCTCCCCACTCAATGCGTCCGTTGACAATGTCGCGAGTGGTGGCAAGGCGGAGCTTTCTGTCGGGTTCAACATCCAGAGCATCGAACTCCCCGATAAAGGCCCTATCCGCTCCCGTGGCGACACCAATCCCTACCTTACATCCTGCTGCTTCAAGTGTGGGATACTCTTCTTCGAGTCGGCGGACAAGCGGAACCAGTTCTGGTTGGTCCAGCAACCATGGCTCGTCGCCGGCAGCAATATTCTTGGTGACCCGAGTTCGCCCTTTTGGGTCGGCCTTCTTTCCAGTCAGAACCCGCGCCAAAGCTCTAAGTGTTATTCGGTCAACCTTGGGGCGATAGGCTATACGCGTTACTCCAGTTTTGGCTCTACCGATCACGGTGATAGCTGGGTACGCAGTCACTTCCCTGTCGAAAGCCTTCGTGCCAACCATGTCAACGAAGACCGCGAGGTGAAACTCATCCGCAACAAGCCGACGCAGTGGCCCGCCATATTTGTTCTTCATCCAGCGATCTGAACAGATGAATCCCAGCTCGCCTTCTTGGCTCAAGAGCCCCAGAGATCTTTCAATGAAAGGTACGTAGATATCCGCACGATCATACATCGTTCTGTATCGTTGGCGGTACAGACGCAAAAGTGGAGGAGGGATCAGTTCCTGCCGAACATAAGGAGGGTTCCCAACAACATAATCGTACTGACTCTGGAGGGGGGTGAGCAGAAAATCACCCTCAACAATCCAGGCGGCAGCCAAGAATGACGCGTCATCGGCATCAAAGCCCTCAGTTTTCAATTTCTGGCACACCTGCAGCCTTGTCACCTCCGCGCTGTCGCCGTGTAGCTCAACTGCCGTGATCGCGTGCTTGAGGGAAGCAACAGACGAAACCGCGCAAACACCCGCGTTCGTGCATGAAGAAAGGAGGCGGTCGATGACGACCAAAACAAAGTCACCGGCACCACAAGAGGGTTCGAGAAGCCGTTTCTGGAAGAGTGGTTCGTCGGGGGTGTAGCCAACAAGATCGAGAATAAACTCAACGACCTCCACTTTGGTGAAGACAGCGCCCCTTGAGTCAACATCACCATTCGCAGCCAACGCCGTGATGGCATGGCTGACATCCTTCGGCAGGAGGTCCTGAACTGCTGTATCAAAGTCAAAAGCAACTTGAGCCGTACTCACATCATACTCCTCATACCAAATGGCCGCCTATGCAAGGACGTACCCCGACGGCCAAGTCCGACTATAGCATGCTCCGCTATCTCAATCCCACTCCGAAAAGGCTACTACCCCCGATAGGAAGAAGCAGCACCCACCTCACAATTCCGAAAATACTCCCCAGTTTTCTGTCAAACCACGTGAAAACACACCTAATGCGATTGACATCCCCCCCCATTTTCCCCTATAAAGCGCATTCCTTCACATGGCGAGGTAGCTCAGTTGGTAGAGCAGAGGACTGAAAATCCTTGTGTCGGCGGTTCGATTCCGTTTCTCGCCACCACCCTTCGCTCCTCGTTCCTCGGAGCTACGGGTGGCGAGCCACCCAGGCGATGAGGAGCGAGGAGCGAAGGGTGTCCCTCCGTAGCCTTGGCGAAGGGGGACTGGCAAGCCAGCATGCACTATGTGTACATCATCCGTAGCCTCAAGGACTCCACCCAACGCTACATTGGCGTTAGGACGTGCGCCCTTGCCGGTCCGCAGACGACGAGCAATCATTCTGCCATCTTCCCTGTAGACGACGAGCATTTCAGCTCTCAGCTTTCAGCCCTCTTCCTCGCTTCGTATTCGTCCAGTGTGCCGGGATAGTCGACAATGCCTGTGTCGGTGATTTCGAATATCCGAGTGGCCAACGTTGCAATAAAGCGGTGGTCATGTGACACAAAGATCAGTGTATTCGGAAAGAGAGACAGGCCAAAGTTCAGTGCTTCGATCGACTCGAGATCCAAATGGTTCGTGGGTTCATCAAGCGCCATCACATTGCCACCCTCCATCATCATTTTGGATATGATGAGACGAGACCTTTCACCACCACTCAGCACCCCAACCTTTTTCATGGAATTTTCGCCACTAAACAGCATCTTCCCCATAAACGAGCGTAGCTCGACCTCAGAGCTATCTGGGCCAGCAAACTGCGCGAGCCAGTCAAGGGCCGTGAGAGCCGGATTCAGCAGATCAGAGGCGTCCTGCGGAAACATGCCCAGGGAAACCGTCTCGCCAAACTTCACAGACCCCGTATCACGCTTCAGCTGATCACACAGAACGTTGAGCAACGTCGTTTTTCCAATGCCATTCTTGCCAATGATGGCGACACGCTCATTGGGGCCAATCGTACAGGAGAAATCACTGAAGACTGTCTCATCATAGGCCTTTGATACCGACGTGGCTTCAAGCACCTTATCGCCGAGACGCATTTTTGGGCTAAAACGAATGAACGGCGATACGCGGCTGCTGGCCTTGAATGCCTTGATCTCCAATTTATCCAGTGTCTTCTTGCGCGAGGTGGCCTGCTTCGACTTTGAGGCATTAGAACTGAATCTTGAAATGAACGCTTTTAGATCATTCACCTGCTTCTCGACCCGTTTGTTTGCCTTGGACTGCAGCTCGCGCGCCTCAAGGCTGGCAATCGTAAAATCGTCATAGTTGCCCGTAAAGATGCGAATCTCATGAAAATCCAGGTCAGCAATATGCGTACAAACCTGATTAAGAAAGAAGCGGTCATGCGAGATTGTGATGAGCGTTCCTTCATAACGCTTGAGCAACTCCACCAGCCACTCAATCGACGCCATGTCCAAGTGGTTTGTAGGCTCATCGAGCAGTAGAATATCAGGATTGCCAAAAAGAACCTGCGCCAATAGAACACGCAGCTTAAAGCCTCCCTGAAGTGTCGTCATATCGCATTCAAACAGGTCATTGGAGAACCCCAACCCCGCAAGCAACGTCGCCGCTTCGGTCTCCATCGTGTATCCGCCCGCTTCGCCAAACTCTTCCTCAATGTGGCTGCAACGTTCCTGCTCTTCATCTGTCAGCTCATCATGGGTATAGAGATGCTCGCGCTCACAATGCAGCTTCCAGAGTTTTGGGTTTCCCATATAGACCGTGTCGATGATCGTGTGCTCATCAAATGCCGAGTGATCCTGACGCAAATAGCCCAATGTACAATTGGTACCAATTGAGACATGCCCTTCGCTCTGATCCAGCTGCCCCGTGAGGATTTTCATAAACGTGGTCTTGCCCGAACCATTGGCACCAATCAGTCCATACCGATTTCCCGGCGTGAACTTCACCGACACGTCTTCAAAAAGAGCGGTCCTACCAAAACGCATGGTAATATTGGCTGTAGCAATCATAGGGAGCACCTGCTGGGAGTCTGAATTATTGGATAATGAGGCATTGCGGGAAACCGAAAGCAGCAAAGGGGCGTGAACCTAGCCGCAACCCACGCCTGAAGCAACCTATTCCGACCAGAACATTGCGGGTGACTTGCGCCCGTCCACAGGGAGAATCATGACAGCCGTGGCGCGGGCGGCTTCGGATATCGTCAAGATTCTCAAGCTCAATGGCTTCAGTTTTTCGGAAACATAAGGTGCGCGCTGCTTCTATAGGGGAAGGAGGGCAAACCGATAGGTGGCGGTGCGTTTCTCCCCGGTACGAACCATGAGTTCTTGGGCTGTTGCTGATGCCAGATCTCGGCTCGCGGTCGCCTGTGAGATCGTCTTGAGTAGTCGCAGGTAATCCTGTCGGGCAAACGGACGATTCGCAAAGGTCTCCCGCGCTATCGCGATGCGTTTTTCAAAGCTACTTGAGACTGCGGTGCTGCTTACCCATAGCTGCTCCAAAGATCGGCGTATTTGTTCGAGCATGAATAGGCAGAAACGCTCGACATTCCCGCAGTCCTGCACCCCCCGGATGCATCGGTAGTACTCGTCTCGGCTTTGAAATACCATGGATTCAACATCGAGGAACTCAAAAATGGGATGCTCCTCCATCAGCAAACGCGTCTGCCACAAGCGAGCAAGACGGCCATTGCCGTCAGGAAAGGGATGGATGTTGACGAACTCAAAGTGAAAACGAACAGATTTCAGGAGCATGATGTCATCTCCCTGTCGCAAGTAGTCAAACAGCTTTGACACTGAGGGCTCTACCGTTTCCCACCTCGGCATACCGCGTGTTTCATACTCGGACACGTACACCTCAACAGGACTCTGTCGAAAATGCCCAGGAGAAAGCAAAAGGCCGTTCCCCATCAAAATGGCGTGGGCCTCAAGCAAGGAGCCGACCGAAAAGGGGGCAAATGTCGCCAGTGAATCATAAGCCTGAAGAGCATTGCGGACCTCAATCTGCTCTGACCTGCTAAGCGCCACTTGTTCACCACGGGCGATTGCCTCTACCTCCGCGATGGTTGCTGTATTTCCCTCAATCCCAGTTGACCCCTGCACAGCACGAATACGATTCTTCTTACGTAGCTGCGGAACAGCACGGGTAAGCTGCAACCCCTCAGCCCTCCCGATCAGGCGCTCTATCTCTGATACGGCCTGAACAACCTTGGATGAGAGAGCCATACTTGTCATAGCCCACTTCATACTCATAATAGTATCATATGATTCTACCTAATCAAGCGATACTATCATATGCGTCTATCTAGATGCACTCTATCAGTGACGTTGGCTTCAATTCAGTGTTGTGTTGAGCCTCTTGCGAAACCATGGAAAATGCGCAGCCCGAGGGCGGGCCGCCTCCAAGAATGCTCTGAAATATGCCAGATTCGAAAGCGGCGGAAGGATTGCCGCACTCCATATTGTACGTAAGCACCAGAAGTAGAGCAGCACCTCAACGCAGGGCTCGTTAGGGAGACTATCGTCCAAGGCGGAAGGCGAGGGCTATGCCTGCAACCCAGTGCTCATAATCGTGGGCAACATCCGAGAGGGTGTTTCCTTCGGTTTCCGCGTCAAGCCAGATGTAGCGAAAATCAGCTTCGATGAACATTCGCTCTGAGAGCGCGAAATCCATGCCTGCACCCAAGTGACCGCCGAAATCATACTCGGAGTCGGAGCGCACGCCATTCTCGGTCGTCCGGGTCCAGTAGACACCGCAACCGCCAAGCATAAAGGGGCGTACGGGACCATCTGTCCCCAGGAGATAGAGCATCAGACTGAGCTGAATCGGAATGAGCTCAAGGCTGACATCCTCTGAGAGTTCCTCATCATGATAGTATATGGCGGTGTCCAGAAGGACGTCCTCACCAAGCGCGAACCGCAAGAATGCCCCGACCATGCCGGCGCCGTCATCTGCATCGGGCATACGCATGTAGCCGCCACGATAACCAAGATCCACGTCTCCAGCATACGAGACTGCCGAGAGCAGCCACAGCGAAACCACCACCAAGATCCAACGCTTCATCGGGTTCGTCCTTTCTGTTGTTGCTGGCTGTATCTGACCAGAGCACGGCCATCGCCTGCACCGCAATCGTAGACTTGAAGTACGGCAAAAAGCAAGAACGAGGACATTGCCCCGTTTTGACGCTTAGCCCACATTGGAGATCCTTCCTTCTTCGCTGAGGCAGCTTCGCAGGACAAGTCGGTAAGCTCAGGATGACAATGGTCAGTTCGTATGCATGACTATTTCTGGGACACTACACTACAGGGGATCGAATAGGCTGTTGTTATCCGGCCCGAACCAACCGATCTTCCATCTCGTGAAGTGGGGCTCGGCCAGGGTCTCCATCTTCTCCGAAGAGACATGACCATCGCACCAGACCACGTTCGCACGACCACCGTGACGAAAGTGGGTGGATGGATCAGCCCGATAGCCGGATTCCGCACCAGCCTGCAGAACCCAGTGATAGGGTTCCACAAAGGAGTACTCGATAAGGCACGTAGGACGGCCCCCATACGGCTGAGGAAATGCGCAATCGGCGAACATGACGGTACGACAGCCATCCCGAATGTCCGCAGGCGGCATACCGGACTCCATGGCAACACGACCATAGCCGAGAAGATACGTCTGCGACCCCACCCCGATGGCGTTGTATCCATACCCACCGCAGGATGCCTCGAAGGCATTCACCCCTGCCGATGACCCAAAACGCTTGAACGAGGGGCAACTGCGGATTCTCCCGCTCTCCCCGAGATAGGGTACCAGGGGCCCATCCCTTCCATCAAAAGGCTCCCCGCCTCCCGAACGCTCACCGTGCCAACGCTTCCGGTTCGCCCCGGACATGTCGGATGCAGCGGCAACAAACTCGCCGTGATCATCCGCATACATGACGTTTGCAATGTGCAGCTGCCTCAAGTTGCTGGCACAAAACACACGCTTGCCCGCTTCACGCGCCCGGTGGATTGCCGGAAACAGCAATCCAACGAGCGTCCCGATGATGGCAACGACGACGATCAGTTCAATTAGTGTGAAGCCTCGCACCCGCGAGCGACGACAGCCTCCTGACTCATCAGAACTCAACATTACTGACCTGTGTTTACGTCAATCCGATAGAACAGATTGGATTCCGTAGGTGTTCCCCACCACACATTCGTCCCTGTGGGCGACCGTTCTACGTTACCATCCAAGACCGTCCATGTGCTAGTGAGATCTGGACAACCCAACACCGCGAAGGGAAGTACCGATCCATTGGTGCCCCCTGTCCAGGAGACGTAGTTGGATACGCCGCTCATTCCAGTATCAACGATTGCAAAAATCGAATTGGGATCATTTGGGTCTGTGCCCGCATAGAACTCCTCCCAGAGAAGCATTCCCTTTCCAAAACGATCCGACATCGCAATGTCATCAGGCATCCCATTCGTCAGCCCATAGGCATCCAACCAGGCCAGCGGCACGCCATTGGTGGCAGATTCCGCCCAGAAGTGTGCGACCAGTGAGCTCGGGCCGTCGATGGCAATCGCTATGGAGGCCGAGTTGGTATCTCCCTTCACATCACCACTCCAGCCGCCAAACTCATAGTACGGATCGGCGGTTGCCGTCGAAGTCACACTCTGACCGGCGGCAAACCAACCATCTGCGGGGTCAACGCTTCCGGCCCCATCGGATTCACTGTCGAGCCAGTAGTTTGTTCCCCACACCCACGTTAGCGTCGAGTCGTTGGTCAGGCTAAAGGTCGCCTCTACCCCAACTCCGTTCGTTGGAACACTGCCACTACCGATCCAGCCAAGGCAGACATACTGCGTCGTGCCCATCGTGACAGGCGAGTCGACCAATGAAACGCTGAACGGCCCATAGCCATAGCGTGTGCCCGCAAGCGGAGCGCTCTCCCCATAGAGCGATTCGATCAGCAGCTCGCTGCCGAATATCGCCGTGAGTGACTGATCCGAACTCACCCCGGTAAAGGTGTGGCTGGCAATCGGCCCCTGACTCTCGCCATTCACCAGCACATCGACAAGGTGATAGCCAGAAGAGGCGGCAATCGAAAAGGTGACATTGCTTCCGAGGGGCACTGCAACCAAGCCGTCAGGCATGCCGTACGGCGCGATCTGTCCCGGCCCGATCGCCGTGGTTTCGACGCGTGCATAGAGCGGAGAATTGATCACACCGACGGCCTCGAGATCAACGCCGCCCGATCCGAACGTGTGCCACGGGTCGTACACGGCATTGGCTGGAACCGCAGAGTCGAAGTAGCTCCCGTTCCCCGGCACATCAACAATCCGAACGTAATTCACATTCGTCAGATTGAGGGTTCCATTCTGCACATCAGGATGGCAGGCAAGCTCACCCAGATCGAACGGTGTTCCCCATGAACTTCCGTAAGCATTCAGGTGCTTCCCGCAGAAGCCATGGTAGTATCGCTCATCGAGCCCATCATAGGCACCAACAGGGTTCGTGGAGAGGCAGGCCGTCGAGAAGCGCGTGAAGTTGGTGCCATCCGAAGAGACTTCGACGTAGCCAAGATCAGCAAATGTCAGATCTCCCATGAGAAGTGCGTTCTCGAATACAGCAAAATCCGGTCCTGCCTCATCTGAGATCGCAACCTCCATTTCAAGCGTGATGGAGCCCGGAGACATGCCGCCATCAATTTGCTCCTGTGTGAGGTCGCCAAGGGCTGCGATATGCGTATTGGTGCCCGTCACCGGTCCCAACGTCCAGAGCGTATTTGTCCACTCTGCAGCGACGTCAGGTGTAGGCGAGTAATCAACCACAGAGGCCGCCCATCCGGCAAAGGCGCGGTTCACGTAGTTGCTTACGCCATCCGGGTTGCCATCGCCGCCGGGCCCGACGAATCCAGGCACCGCAGCGTCGTAAAGGTCGCTGTCAGCTCCGCTTTCGCTGAAGGTGTAGATGAACTGCAGATCATCTATCGCGTAATAGGCCGGCGTATTCATACCCCAGGCCCCGTTGTCACTCGAAGAGAGAGAAAAGTGCAATGACTTCACTGCTGGCCCAAATGAGGTCAGATCCACCCACGTCCATTCTCCGACAATGTAGTCTTCC
>JABGOW010000206.1 GCA_018645275.1 Verrucomicrobiota bacterium | reverse complement strand
AATCCTGCTCCGGCTTCGCACACACACGGCAAAGCTCACGCTTTGCCATACACACTTCAGGCACAACAGGCTGAATTGAGATATTGTGCCGGATATCTCATCTTCGTCAGCGGGCTACACGGGGTCGTGCCAGAAAAGTGGATACTGGTGCTTATGCTGTCTGGTCGTCGAAGAACTTAACCAGTCCAGGATCCAGTTCAGGAACAGCAACCCCAAGACTGGAATTCCGCAAGCACTCGGTTGCGGCACAACCCGCGGCTACGCTGTACCGAGCAGCCACCGGGGATGTGGTTGCCTTGGCTTCGCCACGTACAAACTGGATGAACTCCTCGACGATGCGGGGGTCCGCTCCGCCATGGCCGCCGTCGGAGGCAGGCGTCCGAAACTCAGCATCTGCCTCGGCCTTGCAGGCAGTCTTCTTGTCCCACAAACGGACTACCGTGCCGTCCTCGCCATTTCCAAAATTCTCAATCCGGCCTTCCGTACCGATGATCGTGTAGTTCCGCCAGTAGTCCGGTGTGTAATGACACTGAAGGTAGGAGCAGAAGACGCCATTGTCGAGCTGCATCAGCATCATGCTGATATCCTCAACGTCCACCACCGGGTTGAGTCCCTTGAGGTCAAGCGGCGGCCAGTTATCCAGTTTCCAGTCACGCTTGGCAGGCTCGGGGCTCGGATCCCTGTCGGTGATCTGACCGTACACGGTCAGGTCACCCATGGCCGCCACGCGACGGGTGTAGCCGCCGCAAAGCCAGTGCAAGACATCAATGTCATGCGCGCCCTTCTGAAGCAACAGCCCGGTTGACTTGGTCCGATCGGCATGCCAGTCCTTAAAGTAGAAATCACCTCCCCACCCCACGAAGTGACGACACCAACCCGCCTTGACCTCGCCGATATCGCCGCGGTCGATCAGCTCCTTCATTTTGAGCACAAACGGCATGTGGCGCATGTTGTGACCCAGGTAGAGCTTGGTCTTGTTCGCGTGGGCGGCCCTGAGGATGCGGTCGCACCCTTCGGTCGTGATCGCCATGGGCTTCTCGAGGTAGACCGCTTTGCCTGCTTCCATCGCCGCCACGGCCTGCTCCTCGTGACAGAAGTCGGGTGAACAGATGAATACCGCATCGATATCATCGCGCGCCAGCAGCTCGCGGTAGTCCTGCGTCAGGAAGTTGGCTTCGTACTTCTCGCCGAACGTATCGAGAAACTTCTGCTGCGGGTCGGCACCCGCCACAAGTTTTACCCCATCTTCAGGCTTGTGGGCGTGACTCGCCAGCCCACCGCGTCCCGCCACTCCAATCACACCAATCCGCAGATCCCTGCTCATCCTATATTCTCCCAGGACAGCACGACTTTGCCGCACTGTCCGCTGTTCATGACTTCAAACCCCTTCTCGAAATCGTCGCAGGCGAGATGGTGCGTGATGACCGGGCGTAGATCCAACCCGCCCTGCACCAGTACCGTCATCATGTACCAGGTTTCGTACATCTCGCGCCCGTAGATCCCCTTGATCGTCAGCATGTTGTAGATCACCTGCTGCCAGTCGATCGCCATCTCTTCTGTGGGGATTCCCAGCATCGCGATCTTGCCACCATGACACATCTGCTCCAGCATCTCGCGGAAGGCCACCAGGTTGCCCGACATCTCAAGACCAACGTCGAACCCCTCCCTCATATCCAACTCCTTGCAGACATCGGCCACGGTCGTCTCGCTCACATTCACCGCGCGCGTGACCCCCAGTTTCTCAGCCAATGCCAGGCGATAAGGGTTCACGTCGGTGATCACCGTGTAGCGTGCACCGGCATGCTTGGCGATCGCAGCAGCCATAATGCCGATCGGTCCCGCGCCGGTGATCAGCACATCCTCGCCCAACGTCTTGAACTGGAGCGCCGAGTGGGCCGCGTTGCCGAACGGATCGAAGATCGCAGCCACCTCGAGGGGTACAACCGGGTCCTGGTGCCACACGTTGGTCATCGGCAGGGCCACGTACTCCGCGAAAGCGCCCGGAATGTTCACCCCGAGCCCCTTAGTATCCATGCAGAGGTGCCGGCGGCCCGCCATGCAGTTACGACAGCGACCACACACGACGTGACCCTCGCCGCTGACCACATCGCCGGGATTGAAGTCGGCCACATTGCTGCCCACCTCAACCACAGTTCCAACGAACTCATGCCCGACTGTCATCGGCACCGGAATCGTCTTCTGCGCCCAGGCATCCCAGTTGTAGATATGCAGATCGGTCCCGCAAATCCCCGTGCGAGCCACCTTGATCAACACATCGTTAATCCCAATCTCGGGCTCAGGAACATCCTGCAGCCAGAGACCGGTCTCCGATTTGGCTTTGACTAGTGCTTTCATCACACCCCCCCAAACGCATCCAACACCTGATCAACCTGCTCATCCGTCAGCGCGGCGGAGACTTGGACGCGCAGGCGGGCCTTGCCTTTGGGCACCACCGGGTAGCCGAAGGCGACGACCCAGACGCCCAGCTCAAGGAGTCGCTCGCTCTTGCGGATGGCCTCGGCTTCGTCGCCGATCATGATCGGGATGATCGCCGTCGGCGACTCCTGGCACTCAAATCCGAGGTCGGCCAGACCGGTGCGGATGCGCGCGATGTTGGCGCGCAGGCGATCGACCAGCACGGTGTCGCGCTGCACCAACTCAATCGCGCGCTTTGCACTGCAGGCCACCGTGGGCGGCAGCGCATTGGAGAACAGGCTGGGACGGCTGCGTTGAACCAGTAGGTCGATCAGATCGCGGCTGCCCGCGACATAGCCACCCGCTGCGCCTCCGAGCGCCTTGCCCAACGTACCGGTGATGACGTCCACTTGCCCCAGCACGTCACAGTGTTCAGGTGTGCCGCGACCGGTGCGGCCCAGAACGCCTACGCCGTGTGAGTCATCCACGATCAGGCGGGCATCATAACGTTTGCACAGGTCGACAAGCTCAGCCAAGTTCGCAACCGCGCCTTCCATACTGAACACGCCGTCCGTGATCACCCAACGCGCGTCGGCATCCATGTTAGCCTTCAGCTTGGTCTCGAGGTCAGCACCGTCGCGATGCGCATAGACCATGCGCTCGAGCGGCCGCGATAACCGACAGCCGTCGATGATGCTGGCGTGATTGAGTTCATCCGAGAAAATTGCATCGTTTCTCCCCACCACCGTACCGATCAGCGCCTCATTGGCGCACCAGCAGCTCACATAGGTCAGCGCCGCTTCAGTAGCGGTAAACTCTGCGATCGTCTCCTCTACCTCACGATGAAAGGCGAACGTGCCGCAGATGAAACGAACGGACGCCGTGCCCGCGGCATACTGTTTCAGCCCATCATGTGCCGCCTGCACCACCTCCGGGTGATTGGACAGCCCGAGATAGTTGTTGGAACAGAGGCAAATCACCTCACCCCGATCCTCCAGTGTCACTGTAGCGCCCATCGGTCCGCTGATATGGCGCAGCTCTTTGTATGTCCCTGCATCTCTCAACGACTTCAGGAGCGCTTGCGTGCGATCCTCAAATGAAACATGGCTCATAACGTATCCTTCCCTGCCAAGTGACAGGCTACATCGGTATTGCCGATGGTTTGAAGCTCGGGATAGGCCTCGCGACAGCCCTCGATTGCAGCGGGGCAGCGGGGATGAAAATGGCACCCTGGAGGCGGATTCAGCGGGGATGGCACGTCGCCATCTATGCGGCTGAATGTGCCCGGTGGATCGTCAACGCGGGGCACGGCCTGGAGCAGCGCGCGCGTGTAGGGATGCATCGGGTTGGCAAAGAGCGTCCCGGTTGGGGCGTATTCCACGATACGCCCGAGATACATGACGGCGACGCGGTCGGCGATGTACTCCACCACGCCGAGATCGTGCGTGATGAAGAGGTAACTGATCTGTCGGCGCGTCTGGATATCCTCCAACAGGTTCAGGATCTGAGCCTGGACAGAAACATCGAGAGCCGAGGTCGGTTCATCGAGGATGAGCAGGCCGGGATCGAGAATCAATGCCCGCGCAATGGCGATGCGCTGACGCTGGCCGCCCGAAAATTCATGCGGATATCGCTCAGCCACCGCGGCGGGCAGCCCCACCTGCGCCATAACATCGGCCACCTTGGCATGACGCTCGGAGGCCGGCATACGGGGCGAGTGTATGGCCAACCCCTCACCGATAATCTCCCGCACACGCAGACGCGGAGAGAGGGAAGCAAAGGGGTCCTGGAACACGATCTGGATATCGCGGCGCAGTGCTTTGACCGCGGATTTGCGTGCATCGAGCACGTCAACACCGCCGAAGGCCACCCCGCCACGCGCTTCTTCGATCAGACGAAGAATGCTCTGTCCCACGGTGGTCTTGCCGCAGCCCGACTCACCTACCAACGCCAGGGTCTCACCACGGCGCAGCTCGAACGAGACGCCGTCCACCGCACGCACCCAGCCGACGGTGCGCTGCAGCAGACCTTTCTTGACAGGGAAATGCGTGGTGAGGTCGTTCACTTGGAGCACGGCATCCTCCGATACGGCCCGGTCCGGACGCACATCGGTTGCGGCAAGGTCGGTGCGTTTCGCGGCACTATCTCTGGCCAAAAGATGACACCAGGCTGCGTGTCCATTCTGACCGAGAGAGCAGGCCGCCGGCGTCACATTACGGCAACGGTCAAGTCGTTCGGGACAGCGATCGTGGAATCGGCACCCGTTCTCGACAAAGTCGGTTGCCGAAGGCACCAGCCCGGGGATCGTGCGCAGACGCTGCTGGGCCTCGCTCTGACGCGGAATCGAGGCCAGCAGGAGGCGGGTGTAGGGATGCTGGGGACGTTCGAAGATGTCTTCACGAGTGCCCCGCTCGGCAATACGCCCGGCATACATCACGCAGACATCGTCGGCCATGTGCTTGACCACGCCCAGGTCATGCGTGATCAGAAGAATGCCCATGCCGGTCTCCTGCTGCAGCTCCTTGATCAAGGCCAGGATCTGGGCCTGGATCGTGACGTCAAGTGCCGTAGTGGGCTCGTCGGCAATCAGAAGGTCAGGGCGACAGGCCAGGGCCATCGCAATCATAACACGCTGCTTCATGCCTCCGGACATCTCGTGCGGGTAGTTTTCCACGCGTGACACCGGATCAGGGATGCCGACGTGTTGCAGCAGTTCGATACAGCGGGCATAGGCCGCTTTGCGTGGCATCTCCTGGTGCAGGCGCAGGGGTTCTGAGAGTTGACTGTGCACGCGGTAGAGCGGATTGAGCGAGGCCATCGGCTCCTGGAAGATCATGGCCATGCGGTTGCCGCGAATGCGCTGCATCTCCTGCTCGGGTATCTCCAGCAGGTTGCGTCCCTCCAGCAAGATCTCGCTACCGGGCGGGTGGAAGCCATTGCGGTCGAGCAGACGCATGATCGAAAAAGCGGTCTGGGATTTCCCGCAGCCCGATTCGCCCACCAGTGCCAGCGTGCGTCCCTTGGGAACGTCCAGGTCGATGCCGTCGACCGCCTTGGCCACGCCGCCGTCATCGACGTGGAAATGCGTCCGCAGGTTGCGTAGTTCGAGCAGGCTCATGATTTCTGCCTCGGATCAAAAGCGTTACGGACCCCATCCCCGATAAAGGTCAGGAGGATGAGCATGGCGGAGAGGGTGATGAACGTCGGCACGATGATCCACCAGGCGCCGATATTCTCCTGCCCCTGCGACAGCATCTCGCCCAGGCTCGGCGTGGGGTAGTCCAGCCCGAACCCGAGAAAATCCAGTCCGACCAGGGCCATGACACCGCCCGATACCGCAAAGGGCAGGAACGTGACAATCGGAGTCAGCGAATTGGGCAGAATATGGATCCACATGATCCGCCGATCAGACGCCCCCAACGATTTGGCGGCTTTGACATAGTCCTGGTTGCGGGCGCGCAGGAACATCGCGCGCATGTGTCCGGCCATCCCCATCCAGGAGGTCAGGTTGAGAATCAGGAAGAGCATCATGACGTGGCCGAAGTCGGAGAGCCCGCCCCGCCGGCTCACGAAATCGCTCAACATCATCATCAGCATCAACCGCGGAATGGAGCCCCAGATCTCCGTGAAGCGCTGTCCGGCCAGGTCAACGATGCCGCCGAAGTAGCCCTGTAGCGCGCCCAGAATGCAACCGATCACAGTGGACGTGAACGCCAGCGCGAATCCGAAGAGCAGCGAGAGCCGGACCCCGTAGACCAGGCGGGCGAGGACATCCTTGCCGTACTTATCCGTACCCAGGTAATGTCCTTCCTTAATGGCCCCGGGCACGGGACTGCCGTCGACGTGATGCGGGAGAGGATTGGCCATGCACTGGAGTGCGAGCTTGTCACTGTCATAGTATGACTTGTGCGAATGCCGCACCGGCGCGTGAAGCATCCAGACTTTGCGTGGCCGGCCAGGCGTCGGCGACGGCGAGGCACCGTCGACATCCGGGTCCACACGCCGATACATCACACCCGGATCGAGGATCGGCATCCTCCCATCCGTGAACTGCCGGAATGTCCGCGAGCGATAGCTGATCACAGGCACATCGCGGTCCCCGCCCAGGTCACGGTAGGTATAGGTGCGGAAGGCCGGAAAGAACCAGCCGCCGTCCACCCTCAGAATCAGCGGCTTATCATTGCACAGCAGCTCCGCCGGCAGCGTCACCAGAAAGATAACCAGCAGAAGCACAAGACTCCGGAACGACTTGCGGTTCTGCCGGAACTTGCGGCAGCGTGATCTAAACTCTGGACTCAATAAAGCCATAATTCTTCTTCTAACAGCTGATCACTGCCCACTGATTACTGCCTACTTCCCCTCACTACCGTTTCTCCTCAAAGCTGATACGCGGGTCGACGATGACGTATCCGATGTCAGACAGCAGGCGACAGAACAGTCCGATGTAGGTGAAGACAAACAGGTTGCTGACCATGAGCGGATAGTCGCGCTCGACCAATGCCGTATAGCCCAGCAGGCCAATACCATCGAGCGAGAAGATCTTCTCGATAAGCACGGATCCGGTGAAAAACATCATTACGAAGCGGGCGGGAAAGCCCGTCACAAGGGGAATCAGTGAGTTGCGCAGGATGTGTTTGAAAAGAACGCGCCGTTGCGAGAGTCCTCGTGCGCGAGCGGCGACGGCATAGAGCTGGTCGAACTGTTCAAGCACGCTGTTCTTGGTCAGCATGGTCAGGCCTGCAAAACCGCCGATCGTCAGGCAGATAATCGGGGCGATGAGATGGTGGATGTTGTCCCACAGCTTCGCCAACGGCCCCAGCGCGTTGTAGATTTCGGGGGGTGAATGCAGCCCGCGCAAGGGGATCAGGTGCACGAGGGCGTCACTGCCCGGACCGAACATGCTGATCAGGAACACCGCCAATACAAATCCGGGGATGCCGTAGCCAATCAACACCAGGACACTCGTGGCCGCATCAAAGCGGGTGCCGTTCTTGACGGCCTTGGCAATCCCCAGCACAAGGCAGGCTGAGTAAGTTAAAAAGAAGGAGATGATCCCCAGACGCATCGAGACCGGCAGGCGCTCGGCGATCAGCACGTAAGACTTCTTGTTCTTGGTAATTGAGTTGGGGAACTTGAGCAGAAAATAGCCGTGCCAGTTGTCCCAGTTCCGGATGGCCCCTGTTAGCGACTGTGCAAGATAGACCTCTTCACGCGCCTCCTTGACCTGAACACGGGCACCTGACGCAGCATAACTGATCTCATCGAATACTTCAGTCTTCACGCGCACAGTAATGCGCGTCAGCGCCGTTGTGCCGCCGACCTGTTGACCCGTGATCGGGTCGAACCGGACATCGGCGTCCATCGCGCTGACGAACTGCTTCTCCTGCTTGTCAAACGTCAGTTCACCCAGGCCCTGTCCTGTATCCACCCCATTAAGATAAACGTGATAGGTATCATCCGAGCGGAAAACCACCAACTTGCGATCCCGGAACGCGACCTTGGCAAAGGCGCCGTCCTCGACCTCCTTCGACGAAATGAGTGAATCGGGACTCCACCAGAGCAGCATGCGCATGTAGCGTTCGAAACGGTTGTGATTGAGACCCAGCTTGCGTTTGATCTGCATACGCATGGCGGGATCGATGGCAATCCCGCCGCCACCGCCTCCCTCATCGCCACCGAACGTAGCTCCGCCCTCACTGGCGCTGCGCGCCTCGTCCATGATCATCGTCTCCACCTGGTCCAGCGGACCGCCGGGCACCAGCTCGGAGAAGACAAAGAACACAGTGATGATGCCGATCCCGGTCGGGATCATCAGAAGCAATCGCTTTATGATGTAAGTCAACATGGGAAGTTATCAGTCATAGTTGTCAGTGATCCCCACCCCCGCCTCCATGGCTTCCTCAAGCGCTTCACGCCTGTCAGCGTCTTCCCACCAGAACCAGAGCACGTTGTAGAAGTACCACAGGCCGCCGGCGTAGACTTCGGGCTGTCCCATGGTGTTCCAGTAGGCCCCGAAATCGTAGCGCGGCCAGAGCTTGGGGATGACGTACCAGTTGGCAAACATAATGCGGTCGAACACGCGGGCATAAATGCCCACTTCTTTGTGATCCTCAAGCGCCATCAGGATATTGAGCACCTCATCGATCGCGGGATTCTTGAGCCCCATCAAGTTGCGAGAACCCCGAATGTCCGCCTCAGCCGAAAGGAAGTGGCGTGCCAGCTCCTGCCCTGGGGCATTGCGCCCGTCGTACCAGACGTGGGCGACATCGAAGCGAAAGTTCTTGTAGCGCCCCTGTTGCTCAAGCTTGGAGAGATTTGCCATGTTGGCCTTAATGCCGGCCATCTCCAAAATCTGGGTGAAGTGGAAGAGACCATCATCGACACCGTCATTGATCTCGAAAGCGAGATCCATTCCATCCTTGATACGAAAGCCGCTGGCCGAGTCCCACTGCCAGCCCAGCCGGTCGAGCTCCTGGTTGGCCATCTGAATCCGAAGCTCTATGGGTATCTGCGACCCGTCGACCGACTTGCCGGGGTCGTAAGGGCCGACCTCGATGGCCTCAGACGGCACAAAGATAACCCCATCACCGGGCCGGTTGTGTCGCTGGGCCAACTCCTCAAGGATAGTGCGCACGCGTCCCTCGGCCGGACCGGGGCGAGCGCGCAGGTTCTTCTGGCGAAGGAAGTAGCTGGTAAGCCTATCCTGGGTGCCTTCATAGAAATTATCGTTGATAAACTCAAAATCATAGAGCGATGCGATGATCTTTCGAACCCGGAGATCTTGAAACGCGGGGCGACGAAGATTGAACGCCAGCGCCTTCATGGCCGAGGGACGCGTCAGCGGAAAGCGCGACTTCACGATGTAGTCCTTATCGAAATAGTTCCCCTTCAACTTGCGGAACGTGGCAGGATTCCAGGCCGCCATGTAGTCGAGGAACCCGCTCTTGAGTGCTTCCATCGATGAGAACTTGTCGTAGTAAACCTGAAACTCAATCTGCTTCCAGTTGAAGAAGCCCTTGCAGTACGGCAGTTCCTGCGCCCAATAGTCGTCACGGCGTCGAAAGACAATGCGTTCACCCAGCGTATAGGACTCGACCTCATAAGGGCCGCTGCCGATCGGTTTCTGGTCCGCAAAATCCGTCAGACGTTTTCCCGGCACGCCATAGATGTGTTTGGGATACACCGTCAGGTACGACACTCTGATGGGCACATCGCGCGCATATTCCTTGAACAGGAATCGAACCGTATGCCGGTCCACTCGTTCGACCGTTCGTATCTTCGACCAGGCCAACCGTCCGCCTGGATTCACGTCCGGATCGTAGATCAGGTTGTAGGAGAAAACCACGTCATCGGCCGTGACCGGTTCACCATCCGCAAAGCGCGCCTCGGGCCGCAGGTACACCATCAGGGAGAGGAGATCGTCGGCCAGCTCGAATGCCTCCGCCAGCAACCCGTAAACCGCAAATGGCTCATCATCATCCCACGACTTGATTCCCAGTGTATCAAACACCTTGTACATCAGCGGGGGCGGTGTGCCCGTCAGTCCGAAACCTGTCAGCTTCGTGAAGTATCCCCCTGGCAACCGCAATCGCCCGCCAATAGGTGCATCCGGGTTCAGATAGGCAAAAGGCTCGCCTGGCGCATACTTGAGTGTTTCAGGGCCGAAGATCGAAAGCCCGTGCGAACGCTCAGATGCAGCAGCCGAGGGCACCATGAGGGAAAAGCACAGAAGCCCTGCGACTGACAGCAGCCGAGGGATCACCCCGCACACTCTCTGATCAAAGCAGTGCTCTGCTCTTATGGCGGGAGAACTGAAAAGACGAGCTGATAATGCATCCATTGCGTAACACCGTATCTCAGCGTAGAGCACAGCGCAAGAGAAACATGCGCAAAATCATCACACGTACGCTGTTTCCCGCATTCTACACCGCGGATTCATCAGCGGCGCTATGGTATCGAGCGCGGTGTTCACTTGGACTGCGGCTATATCTGTGACGGAAGGCTGTAATGAATCCGGTCTGTGAGGAGAACCCAGAGTCGCGAGCCACATCGGGTATGGCCTTGTCAGTCTTCTCAAGAAGCATGCTTGCGCGCTGCAGACGAATCCGCTGAATCTCGCTTAGGATTGAACGTCCCAGTGAACGCCGAAAGCGGTATTCCATACTGCGGCGCGACAGTGGAATCGAACGCATGATATCCGGCACCCGGATACCTTCGGTTGCGTGCTCTCGGATGAAGCGCAGTGCCTGCCGCACATGCGCATCGTCCGTAGCACAGGTGTCAGTGCTTTGGCGCTCCACGATTCCCTGCGGCGCGACGTAGATGTTTTTCGAGGGGGTCGGCTTATCATTGAGCATGCTATCCAACTGGCCTGCGGCAGCAATCCCGACACGCTCCGGGTCTATATCGACGCTTGAGAGCATAGGCTCGCGCAATTCACAAAGGTATGGAATGTTGTGAATGCCAAGAATAGCTACGCTTTCGGGCACGGAAATGCCTCTCTCTCGCATGAGGTCCTCAAGGACCACTGCCAAGCGATCATCAAGCGCAAGAATTCCGATCGGATTCTCGGCTTCCGGGTGGATCTCATCCGGCAGCTGGACCTCAAAAGAGAGCTGGCCGGATGAATCCTGACACATCGAGATCGGAATCACTGCAGCCGTCAATCCGGCTCTGCCAACACGCGCAACAAAAGCCTCGGCCCGGTCAACAAACAGCGGGGCATAGGGATAGTCCACAACCGCCACATTCTTGAAGCCGCGTCCAAGAAAGAACGTCGCCGCCTCTTCTCCCGCCGCCTGCGCATCCGCGACAACCGACAGAGCCTCTTCGTGGTAGTCGTAGAAAAGATTTATCGATCTGATGCCGGCTGCGGACAGTTTGGCCTCCATCTTGCCGCTGATCTGACCGAGAGCGCCATCAATAGATAGATTTGCCGCGATCTCGGCGGGTATGAAGGGGTTGCCCTGATGCGTTACAAGCTCCCAGCTAGCATTGGCATGTGTCCAGCGGATGATGCCCTGAAATGCTTGTCCGAGAAACCAGCCGGCTTCTTTCTCGCAGACCAGTGCCACGCGATATGATCTGTTCGACTTTGACATTCATGCCCCCCCTCTGCCGTCCTGCACCTGCCCCCGTAGTCTATTCCATCGCGATAAGAAGTGTCAATAGCGGTTTTGCGCACCCAGTGCATCAATAGAGACATGACACGAAGCAGGAATTGGAGTAGGTCCGCGGTCCTAAATTAGGCCTTGAAACCTGCCGACCATTTGCGCAATACTGCTCTCCGTACAGCATATCCCGCACTCCATAAATAGGAAAGACAGAACCGTGACACGTCGAGAACGCCTGATGGCTACATTGCGAGGGGAACCGGTTGACCGCCCAGCAGTTTCATTCTATGAGATCAATGGGATGGATGAGAATCCGGATAACCCGAATCCGTTCAATATATACTCACATCCCTCATGGATCCCTGTGATAGATCTGGCAAGAGAGAAGACTGACCGGATTGTCATGCGAAATGTAGAATATACCTCGGTTCGACCGGAGGCCATTGAGTCCATAGCCCAAATGGAAACCTGTCTGCGCAACGGGAGTCGCTACACAACGTATAGCATCCGGGCTGGCAACCGTCTGCTTACCTCTCAAACACGCCGCGACCCCGATGTGAATACGGTATGGACTGAGGAGCATCTCCTCAAGAATCCTGATGAGCTGCGTGCTTTCCTTGAGATTCCTATTCCGGAGGCGGAGGGTGATCTGGACACCGCTGGAGTGACTCGGGCCGAAGCCGCCCTGGGGGACACGGGCATCGTCATGATTGACACCCCCGATCCGCTCTGCCTGGCGGCGTCCCTGTTCGACATGGCGGAGTTCACCATCATCGCCATGACCGAGCCGAACCTGTTCCACCAGCTCCTCGAACGCTTTGCCTCGACACTGTTGCCGCGGACGGAAGCCACGGCCAAAGCCCTGCCGGGCCACTTGTGGCGCATCTACGGTCCTGAGTACGCCTCCCCGCCCTACCTGCCCCCATCGCTCTTTCAAGAGTATGTCTGCCGCTACGTTACCCCGATGATCGAAGCCATTCACAAATACGACGGCTATGCCAGAATTCACTCACACGGCAATCTCAAGGCGATTCTGGACGACATCGTGGCCATGGGTGCAGACGGACTCGACCCCATTGAGCCCCCACCTCAAGGCGATGTCGAGCTGTCGTACGTTCGGGAGCGCTACGGGAAGGACCTGGTTCTATTCGGCAACTTGGAGGCCAGCGACATTGAGAACCTGCCCACCGATCAGTTCGCGGGGAAAGTCAGGCAGGCTCTTGAAGAGGGAACCGCGGGCACAGGGCGTGGCTTCGTCCTAATGCCCTCCGCCTGTCCCTACGGCCGCGAGCTATCTCCCTTGGCGGTGCAGAACTACGAGACAATCATTTCCTGCGTCAGCAGCATGGCGTAGGAACCAGCAGTTAACGCTCAGAGCCACATAGAAAGGCATCAAGCCATGACGACAGCATTCTCAGGCGAACGCGCTTATGCGCATTTGGAGGCACTTTGCGAGAAGATCGGACCGCGACACGGCGGATCGAGTGGCGAGGCGAAGGCCGCGCGCTATATCCGCGACCATTTCAAAGAACTCGGATTGCGGACCCGTCTGGAGCGCTATCCGATCTATTCATTTGAGGACGCCCACGCGACACTGACCACACCGCGCGGCAAGCAGATTCCCTGCGTGCCATTGCCCATGACGGCCTCGACATCCGCCCGCGGCATCACAGCTCCCTGCCTGTTCATCGAGGGCTCCGAAGCCGTCGACCTTGATGATCGCGTTCGCGGTAAGATCGTGGTGATGTTCGGATCGTTCAGGAACAGCGTGCAGGAGCAGTTTCACGCCTTCAAACCACTCGGATTGGTCGCCATTCAAACCGCGCCGTATCGGCAGCATCAGCGCTACGCCTACGGAGCAGACGCAAGACGCAGCAGAGGAAGTATTCCGACGGTGATCCTCACGCTTGAGGACGGCATACAGCTTATCAAACGGCTCCCGAAGACACTCACCCTCAAGCTGAAGACAGAGGGCGAGAAACTCACCCACGGTTACAATGTAGTGGCCGATCTGAAGGGCAGCGATCCCGGCGACGATGTCATCGCCATGTGCGCGCACTTCGATTCGGTATGGGGAAGTGCCGGTGCGATGGACAATGGCGCCGGAACGGCCGCGATGCTTGAGTTTGCGCGCGTCTATGCCCAGACGGGCTCGCCCCGCAACATGCGGTTCCTTGCCTTCGGCGGCGAGGAGATGGGGCTATGGGGGGCCAAGGCTTACGTCAAGAAACTCAAGAACGAGGACGAGAGTCTGAAGAGGAACAAAGACTTCGAGCGCGACGGTCTGAAATCGAAACTGGACTGCACCCGATTCCTGGTGAACCTCGACATGATGGGACAGCTCTACGGCAAGAGTAATGCCATCACGCTGGGCCATGCCGACATAGCGGCCTCGGCACGGCTGCTGGCCAATGAGCTACGCTACGCCCTGGCCGTCGAAGAGAACAGCGTCTACTCCTCCGACAACATGGCATTCAACTATGCGGGTGTGCCAAGCATCTCCTTCAATCGCATCGGCTTCGAGAGTTCGGGCGGCCACACCTCGGCGGATACGATCGACAACTGCTGTGCGGAAGGTCTGGCTCACATCGGCGGCATAGTCGAGGCGTGGATGGATCGCTATGTGATGTCCCCACACGTATTTCCCTTCCCGCGCGAACTGCCGGAAGCAGCCACCGACGCTGTGAAGAAGTGGTTCAAGGAGAAGAATCCTCTCGATTACGAAGCGTTCACCCCCCAGAAGCGCTATAGGCCCAAAGCAAAGAAGGGAAAGAAGTAGTAGACACAGCAGCGGAAGCGAACAGCAAAAGCTCCAGACATGGATTCCCCGTCTGGTTCGAATGCATGGTTTCCCAGCCGGTCATGATGTAGACCGCACGGTAGAGATCAGATCGGCCGCGCAGTGAAAGGATCTGGCCACGGATGCTGCAACAGCCTTTGCCCGCGACCCTCAGACAATGGGACTCGCCGGGGAAAGGAGCCCTACCGCGTGGACAGCAGGCATCTCCACGTCTTGGCGAAATCCGTGCTTATGAAAATGCCTTTGGTATTACAGGCATAGACGGTGTGATCCCGTTCATGGTGGCGTAACAACGATGTGATACCGAAGTTGACGTTAGTGACAGGGCCGGGTGCGACCTTGCCCCACAACTCTTCACTGACTGTTTCACCGCTGTATGCCCGTGATCGCGCCGTATGCCAGTTGTAGGCTTTGAGAATAGAGCGGTACATCTCCGATGACGTGCTGCCGACAAAGGGAGCGGCGTAGAACTCTGATATGGGTCCACGGTTGCGAATCGTCCTCTGCTCCTTATGCAGAATTTCCTCGGTCAGCGCAATATAGGGGGTCTGCCGAGGCAACACCGGACGCAGAAACAGGTCGTGTTTGTTCTGTGACGTGTAGTATATGCCTCGAGTAGTTGCACAGGCAAACCTGTTATAGCTCTTGGCTGGCACAAAACGTATGGCACCAAGCTTGCTGTGCTGGTAATGAACTTTTCGTTTTGCTCCGTCTTCATCGGCGATCATGATCTTACCAAGCTCATTGCCGGGCTCTGTACGATGCGCCGAATCACCAAAAACGGCCCACTCGCTATCAGGCATGGTGCCGATATGTAGGCTGTTCTGCCCTCTCTTCATGTAGGGGTGGTACAGAAGCGTTGAGATGAATTGGCCCTCCAATCCCGCATTCTTCCAGCTCTTACCCGCGTCATGGCTGATGAACAGACCTGTGCTCTCACCAGCGACAGCAACGACATCGGGATTAAGGGGATTGAAGCAGATGATTTCACCAAAGAGCAGGGACAGCCTCGTGACACCAAAATCAATGTTTGAGGCCACTGTCTTCCATGATTTGCCGCCATCCGCACTTCGGTGGAGGAAATGACTTGGCCTATCGCCGGAAACTCCACAGGAGGCGCGAAGCAGAACATTCGGATCACTTGGATGAACGGCAATGGAACGAGTCGCAAGCTGCTTTGTCGAGATGCCGGCATTGATTGACTTCCAGGTCTCTCCATGGTCGGTCGACTTCAGCACCCCGGCATGAGTTGTTCTTGCCAGCAGGATATTGCGGTGGCTGGGACTCTGGATGATAGCACTGATACGACGTTCGGTGTCGATTTCACTATCTGTCGGCATAACCCGCGGCAGATAGAAAGCTTCTGGTTCGATTCTGATCTGATCGATCGTCGCGTGATAGAGAGCGGTGTCGCCCGGCTTGGTGATATAGGTCATGCCGATGTGAATGTCCCGACCGAAGCCGCCAACACGCTTGGCCGCACATTGCCAGGTCTTTCCGTCATCAGAGACAAAAGAGGAAGCCAGATCACCTTCCTTGCTGATTCGGAACCAAGAGTACTCTGGCTTCGGCATCTTCCAGTAGCTCACATTCCAGCCATCAAGATTGGCAGCATCCGTGCTGACCTTGACGCCACCTTTGGCTAATTGATAAATGGAGAAATTTCTGGTTCCGGGGCCACCAATTTCTATACCAAAGCGGTTACCGCCAGTATAGCCACTGTTGTTGTCCCGTCCGGTACGGGGAGAACGGGCTATATGGGCTGTGATGGTAAAATCTCCCGAGACTGGTTGATAAACAAAACTACTTCCTGCACCAATAATGGCAATTGAATCTTTCGTGGCACGCACTCCGGCAATTGTTGTGCTGGAAATATCACTTTTTAGTTTCCACGGTGAAGCCAAACTGTTCTTTGCTCCTTCCAGGTCAATGACATTTGAGTAGATGGTTTTATTATCGGTTGTCCAGAGTCGTGCATGAATCTTGTTATTACGTTGCGGGAGCAAGATTCCGAGATTGAGCTCACTCGATGTCAGTTCTGCGCCATCCTGCGGAATGAGAAGGTCGACGGAAAGTGGGCTGTCCTTTTCTGGATACACCGCTCGGATTAGCTTTAAACCTGAGTAGTACTCAATCTTACGAAGCTTCTTACCATTGAGCTCTATGGAAGGAGTGATTCGTTTGACATGTGATAGGCTGGCCGCACTGATCGAGACGGCCGGCAGGGATTCTCCCGGTGCACAGGATAGATCACCGGTGTCGATGGGTTTCAGCACACCGTCACGACCTGCCCAGCGAACGTCAATACTGTTACCACCGCGTCTGACAGAGCCAACCTTGAGGGTTTCGAGACGCAGCGGATGGATACCCCTTTTCAACGCGATTGCCTGACGAATCGGAGATCTGGTGATATTCCCCCCCGTGTCGATCACGACTTTGTCGCCAATGGACAGTTTCCCGATACCCGCCATGCGGTACTCAAACAGGTAAACGCCATCTTCCGCAACCTTCAGGAAGCCGTCGAATTGGAGTGCGTATTGGTGTCCTCGACGCTCCCGAATGGTGTCATCGATGGATTTGACAATACCGGACTTGCTCGGATTGAGGTCCTCGAAAGCAGGCAGCTCCGTCCATTCTTCTCCTCGCGGCGCTTCGTAGAAACGATACTGAATGCCGGCCCGACGCGGGACGTCCTGGGCGAGTGCTCTTTGCGGGACCAGTGGTCCGACAGGAATCACGCGGGAGATCTCTTGGTCAAAGACGTCCGTGATCGTCAGGCAGATGGACTTGGCTCGCCTTGCGGTGATCGAGCCAAGACGGATATGCGGATGAGCTTTTGAGACCGTTGCCAGGACTTCTCCTCTGCCGTCCGGGCTAGAGTAGGCCGTCAGTCGATAGGCGCGTTGCGGTGCTGCCGTGAGGGGGATCTCCCAATTGATAGTAATCTGATTATTGTAGACCCCTGCGGCGGCGGATTGGATAAACGGCTGATCCAGCACCGGATCAGATTGCTCGGGAATGCTGACGTCAATAGGCTCCGAATGTCGCTCCTTCCTCGCATGGCTGTCGAAACGAATCACGTTACCTTCGGGGGTGAGGGTCGCCCACTGTGCGCCTCGGACGTGCATCGTGTTCATGTGATGCCACTTTCCCTCTGCCCGACAATAACCGTTACGACGCTCAAAAACTCGATTGTGCCCCTGGCCGCCGATGTACTCTGCAAATTCGGCATTGCCAGAGAAACCTGTAACACGACAGGGAACCCTGAAGATGCCCACCGTATGCCATTCCCCAGTTCCCATGTCTTTGATCCACCAGCCGACGTAGGATACCTCCTTGACGTCTTCCGAGGGCCACGTACGCATGAGCATGTTATACCACGTCTTGGTGCGCATAAAGGTCGGTCGACCCGTTGAGCCCCCCTGTGCGCCCTCATTGCCCGAGCCTTTGAACTCTATCCCCTGAGGCGGGTTATAGAGGTTCTGAACGGTCATCCCCTTGTAGTCCGGACTTCCCCAGAAGGTCCAGACCAGTTCAGGGGAGTATGCCTGCTGTTTCTCGATGTCGTCCTGATCGGGACCGTAAGCCGCGAACCCGCCATAGTAACGACCGCCCTGGGGAAGAAAGCGGCCATTCCAGAAGGCATTGTACCACCCTCGCGCCCAGAAAGGGTAGCGGACCTCCTTCATGATGATGTCAGCGTTCCGGTGTGTGCCATCGCTATACCAGTTGGCATGCGCTGAGGATACCCCGCCAAGAAGAAAAAGTGCCAGGACGAGACTTTGTATGGTCACAGCTCGGAATATACCCTCCATATATTGTTTTCTTGTATTCATGCAAGAAAGGTAGCACAACACGCAGCTCAACACGTTCATAAGCCCCCTTCCAAACTGTGACAATTCGTGATTTGAGTTACTGTGCTTTCAGGCATGTCGCTTTTCATCAATAGAAAAGCCCCCCGATAATCCCGGAGAGGCCCTCTCTTCCATTGTGATCGTTAGATCCCTGCGCAGAAGATGATAACAAGTTGTCGACATGCATCATTCATGCTCTCCTTTGACCGTACCGTCATCAGAAGCATCCCGCTCCTGCGATCCCAGCGAACGGAACAGGTAGATCAGGTCGCGCGTGCCTCCCCAGGTGAACCAGACCGTGGTGATGACCGCGAGGACGAAAAGTATCCAAAGGTAGACATGCCAGAACGAGGCCCATACGGTGTCGTCGGGCTTGGCAACCGTTGCGTAGACCGTCCCCACCCCGAAGAACGCCGCCCAGAAGAGGAACCAGCCGACGATGCTGTAGGCCGTGAAACGGTCGAAGCGATTGAACTCGTGGTCGATGGCAAAGATCTTGTGGTGCCAGCGGGTCTGGCGGTCCACGTGCGTCTGGTCGGACTCCACGGCGTATTCTCCGCGATGCAGCAGCTTGTCCATATTGAACCGAACGTTGCCGAGCAGGGAGACGAAGATGTACGTCGTCGTGGAGATGACGATCGTCCATAACCAGATCCATTGCGGGTTAACCGGAAACTTGGTCCCGTCAAACCACACCGGCCATCCCTGCGTAAGCACGATGCCGAGGATGCCGAGGACCGCGCCGAGGATGAGAGTCGTCCACGCCGCCAGGGCTGTTCCGCGCTTCCAGTAGAGTCCGCCCAGGATGACGGCGCCCGACCCCCCCAGCCAGATATTGTTGACCAGCGCAAAGTACATCAGGATCGATTCCTGATTCTTGAAGAAGAGACTGTAGATGAAGGCGAAAACCGCCACGCCCAGTATCGACAGCCGCAAGAACCAGATGTGCTGCTTCGGAGCAAACGGCTTTTTGCGGAAAGGCATCACCATATCCTGCAGGAACACCGCGCCCCACGTGTGCATGAAACTGTCATACGTACTGATCAGCGCCGCCACCATAATGGCACAGAACAGACCCGCTATTCCCCGGGGCAGGATATTCCCGAGAGCCACGGTGATTGTGAGCTGCTGACGCGTGGCATCCGCGGCGTCGGGACTGATCCCGTTGAGCTGCTCGTTGATTACCGCCCCGATGTGCGCGAAGTCGGGATGCTGCATCGCCACCATGGCGCACAGGACCAATACTAAGAAGAACAGGCAAAGCGCCTGCCAGCGCCACTGGTTCAGCGCCGACCCCATGCGAAACTCATGTGCGGTTTTGGACGAGGCAATGTAGGCCTGGCTCTGCAGGTGGGAGAGAATCGTGAAGCCAAACCCGATTACGCCGATGATGAAATACGAGAAACTGAAGTCGCCTATGTTTCCTGTATCGAGCGGATTCAGAAGCGACTTTCCGGCTTCGGCCGAGGTCAGCACGTCGATGATGCGGTCCCAGTCAAACCATAGATAGCCCATCACGACAATGATGATGACGGCCGCGACCTGCGTAAACATGCCCTGCAGACAATCGGTCACGATCACCGCCACATGGCCGCCGGCAAAGACGAAGAACAGGGAGACGCCCAGCAGAATGGCCATGACGAGTGGAAACGTCTGCCACTGAAGCCCCAGCCACGCGAAGGATTCCGGCAGACCGACGAAGTGAACGAAGAACCGCGCACCGATGGCGGGGAAGATACCGAAATTAATCATGCCGGTCAGCCACGCCAGCGCTCCCGAAAGAACCCGAATCCCCTTGCCATAGCGTGTTTCAAGGTACTGAGCGGTGGTGAGGGCCCGGGTCTCACGCAAGCGATAAACTCCCCAGCCGCTAATGTTGATGTAGAGCGTCAGGGGGGTGGTAAGTAGCACCCACCACATGGCCGTGAATCCGGCAGTGTGATACAGTTCGAACATCGCCACGATATTGATCGCACCGATCCAGACCATGCCCGAGGCCATGGTCATCATGTAGCGCCCGCCCACCCGGCCTGCAGCCAGATAGTCCGCCACGCTCTTCGTGTAACGGTTGCTAATCAGCGCCATGACGACCAACACGGCCAGCATGACACCAACGATCATCCAGTCCAAAGATACAAAATTCATGCCTTCTTCTCTCAATTTCCGCCACGTGGTGGCCAATGGGTGGTAGAGGTTTTCTGCCGCCCGATCTATGCTCGCTCTACTCCGCCTCGATTTCGACGATGTGCACGCCCGGGTTCAGACTGTGGTGGAGCATGTTAACGCGGATGTGGCGGACCTCCATAGGCTCAAACTCAAACCGGTCGCCCTTCGACGTCGATGGAGTCGTGTTCTTGCTCATGTCGCCGACTCGCTGCCAGGTCCTGCCGTCGGCGGACACCTCGACCGTGTATTGGTAGTAACGGTTTCTTCCCCAGTAGGGATAGACATGGATGGCTTTGAGCTCGCGCGTCTTATCCTGCTCGATGGTCAGTGCCGCTGGATACGGGGCGGTCCGCCAACTGGACTCGAGCGTGCGGACGCCGTCGAAGGCCAACTCCGGCGGAAAGCCGGTCTCGTGGGGCCGGGAGGAGGTAACGCGCCCGCCGACCAGCGCCTCAAGCGCCTTAAGTCGATCGAAGCGGTGCAAGACCTCCTCGTCTAAGGGGTGTGCGTTCGGGAGCGTAAGCGGCTCGCCGCGGGCACCACTTAAGACGGGATAGAGCTTCCATTGACCGTCGCCGTCGGCTTCCAGGTGAAAGCTGTTCGCCGGATCTTGAAGGAGAGGTTTGAGCGTTTCGGGGAACGCGTCGGCGCGTCGTGCAGCTTGCCAAATACCCACCGTATCCAGAAGCAGGTCCAGGTTGTTCCCATGCATGTAGTTGCCCAGCTCGATGCAGAACCCAGCGTCGAATCCCGCCGATTGGGCCAGCATGAATTCGGCGTCGGCAGCCGTGTCTCTGGATTTGGTGACGTAGAAGCCCAGGTGGCGTGGCAGGTAGTTGCGGACAAAGAAGGCCTGTTGGCTGGCGCGGTACTGTGACATGCTGGAGCTGCGGCTGTAGCCTTCACACTCCCCCCAGCTGAAGTGCGTATTGGCATGCCAGTTAAAAGGGGCAGCGTTGCTGGCCTCATTCCAAATCCTGCCCTTCAGCGCAGGTTTCAGGGAGTCGTACCAAGCGGTGATATAGGCGGCGCGACCGTATTGGCCCAGCCCTGTGCACGCCATGCCCTCCAATCCGTCGTGCCCCACTTGCGTGATCCCCGTTTCATTGCAGAGCTCCGCCATGTTTCGGGCCATCTCGACCGCCAGTTCCGGGTTGGGAAGGAAGCAGTTCCAACTGTGGTCCAGCAGCTTTGCGACCTCCGCGCCCTGCGCGTGGGCGGCGGCCTTGGAGCCCCACGCCCCGCGGCGGCAGCCCTGTAGTGTCCACGGCGCCTCGTCACTCACACTCTGGTAATGGATGAGTTCGGAACCCATCCTGACTGTATTCATCCTGGTCTGCTTACGAAAGTAGTCGGGCTCTGCAATGGGGATTGTCGAGGCCGCGGCATCCACGGCTTCCCGCAAGGTCGAACGCCCCAGCGTCGCCAGTCGGGCATCCCCGCTGCTCACGTAGGGGTCCGTGTCACAGGCGTAATGATGGGTCTTGCTGACCGAGATAAAGCACAAGTAGTGCAACCCGATTTCGATGCCCTCCTTCGCTGCGAGTTCGACGCATCGTTTCAAGCCGGCCCTCCCGTTGGGGAACTGTTCCGGCTTCAGTTGCCAGTGGCCCCACGTCTTGAACGCGCTGCGGCTGTAGATACGCGTGATTCCTGCCCGTTTCGCCAGGTCGATGACATGACCAATATTCTCTTCGGAAAAGCCGACCAGAATGATGGCGGGGCCGGCGGTCTTCGCCGTCTTCGCCCATTTGCCGTCCGCCGTAGTGGGGTGAGGCAGGTTCTCCACCAGTTCGATTGACTCAAGGGTGGCGAGAATCTCAGGTTCCGGACAGCCGAAGAGCGCGATGGCGCTGCCCACCACACCACCATCGTTATAGGCCGGTGCTATCTGCCGCTTGCTTCCGAAGCGCCCCCCAATCTCGCGTTCCTGCGACCGGTCACGGCAGTAGGCCTGCAAGATGGAACCAAAGTCGGTATGCTTTGCGGTTTCGCTCCAGAACCGTTGCTTGGCACCTGTCTTCAGCCAGGACTCTTTGTAATGGTTGGGGTCCGGTGCATGCCAGATCGGCATCCCGTCATTCGAGTTCTTCGGGTACCCTCCCATGGTTTTGGGGTTCAGAACCTGTATGCCGATGCCGTAGACCTCATCCCGAACCACCCCAACCAATTCACCGATTGTTCGGTTGATGGTCGTTGGATAAGGTCCCCAGATAACAAGCTCTACCTTCTCCCTGGGTTCAACCGCAACGGCTTCAAACGCAATGTGGGTATCACGGACCTTGACGGCAAGTACTGTCTTCACACCAACCGCACCGTATTGGAGTGTAAGATGGGACGCTGTCTCTTCCCACGACATCCCGTCCGGGGAATATAGCTTCCCGGACACCTGCACCTGCAACAGTGGAGCCGATTGACCCTTCGCAATATAATCAGTGCCGGAAGAGACAGCTCGCATATGAGTTATGTTCCCATCCTTCAACGACATCGATAACGACTTCGTTTCAAACATGGTATCTCCCGCAGCTATACAAGCTACACTAAAAATAGTTATGGTGAATATTGCTCTCATTCTACTTCCTTCTGGCTGACAGTTTACAATACTCCATACCATTTCCGTGCTCCCCGGCAAACCTCATGTGAATGCGAGCGCGAGTCTGACCTGATATCAACACGAAACAAGCCATCAATCCTGCTATCCCCATCTGTTTCACCCGCGTGACCGTCGCGGCCCCAGACTCTCGTTGTCGCCTTTTCATCTTCGCACGCTGAGATCCGCTACTATTCCTATTCCGAACCATAACTATTCTGGCTTTGGCAGAACCACATCCTTCATCCTGGACTTGGGTGTCACCTTCAGGTCGATGACTTTGCCTCCTTTGATCTTGCCTTCAACCACAGTGTTTCCCGGGGCGTGAAGCTTGAACTCACCGCTCCATTCTTTCGGCCATGCGGGGGCAAGGTGGATCTTGTCACCTTCGATCTGCATAATCATGCGCTGGAAGGCAATCATGGTCACTGAACCGTGGGTCTGGTCAGGAATCCAGTCAAAGTTCGGCCCCCAGAAAGCTGGAAACCTGCTTCCTCCATTCTTGGTCACAGCGTTCCTGACAGCATAGTGTCTCGACTCATTCGTCAGGCCCAATAGCGCTGCCTGGATCGAGTCTTGCTTCCAACCTCCTGTCTGCTTAAAAAGCCGACGGCGCCAGGTCTCAAGGGCAATTTCAAGGTCCGGTTTGAATTGAGTATAAGCCCTGTACGGAAATACTGCATACAGCTCCGGATTCTCGTGGTTGCGCCTTACCGAATATTTGTGTGCCGGCTTGATCCACTTCTTTCCGTCCTCCTCCCCGAATGGTATTGCCGGCAATTCGCTAAGGAAACGCGACCAGCGTTTGCGCTGTTCATCAGTTGTCAGCTCTTCAGGCAATTCAAGTAGACGCGTAAGCACTGTTTTCAGCCCTATAATTATTGGCAGCGGATCTTCAGCGCTGTGCCATGTCTCAAGACTCATCGCCGGCGAGAAATGGACCTTGCCCTGCTCATTACGCTTGTAATGCTGATCATAAAACAGCACGACGTTATCGGCTATAGGCAGAAGGGTGTCTTTAACAAAATCCCTATTCTGAGTAATCGAATAATAATCAAGCAACATCATGCTCAGCTCGTTACCACTGTCCCAGTACCACCTGATGTAAGAGTTGACTGTGCGGAAGCGCTTATTGCCCCAACCGAAATTGGCATTATTGAACGTACCCCAGAAATACATAGTCTCAGAACAGTAAATTCCATCATGATCGTAATACTTCTTTATGCGGTCTTTCAGAAGAGGCAGCGCGTTACGATACATTTTCCAGAATGGCTCCATCTGATCGAAATCTCCTGAATACAGCATAGACCAGTAAATAAGACGTGTGTTCTGAAACCAGTAACAACCGCCCCAGCGCCGGTAGTCTGCATTCCAGCGGCCCCTATCATTTCCTGCTACAGTAAAAAGAGATCCGTTGAACTTTATCGGATATTTGCCTCTACCCGCACATGACTGTATCCAGCGCTGAAGAATATAAGCACGTGTTATGTCTACAGCATCTGAACTCTCCCCCCCGCCCTTTTCTTCCTTTACAAGTTTGCCATTGAGATAAATGCGCCGAACACAGGTCGCGGTATCTACAGTGGCAGCAACATGCTGCCACTCGCCTTGTTTCAGGCAATTGGGCTGAATCAGCGTATCGTCGCCCACGATCCACCGCAGCGACAGGCCTGGCTGCGCATCAAAAGTAAAGCCGTCGGGCTTACCTGCCGTACATTTGTCAAGAATACGCCCTTTCTCACCCGCGGCCGGATTGATCCATGCTGAAACCGTGCACCCGTTTCCTAACGCCTCCTCGCTGATCTTTGTGTCGTCAGTCCGCGGCGATGCCGCCAGCCCGGCTATCTCCTCGCCGGATAGGGCTCGTTCAAAAATGCGCGGGTTGGTAAGCATACCCCCGAAACGGCTTCTGCCGTTGGAGGCGACACCGACACGCCACGGGTGGGTGTTGACAGGCAGGGTCAACGCCCTGTTTCCTGAAGCATATATCCAGCTCCTGCTCCAGAATTCTTCCCAGTATTCTTCATGTTTTTCCATGGCTTTCTTCAGCGATGTTTTATCTACCTCTTTTCGAATTTCTGCCAGCGCCTTACTCCAGTCATCAAGAGTTTCAGACTGCTCTGTATGAGCGTATATCTTCAGATGCAGGTTCTTTACCGGCTTAACTGTTGTCAGCGTCTTGTCATCTTTACTGATCATACCTTCAGCGGCAATCAGACCGCCGAATGTGCTATTCATCAATGGATCAGGATACTTCTCAACAAGATGCCCCAGGTGCTGATTCTTTAGCGTAACCTCATAACATGACCTTAGATTCCGGTGACACCAGCGAATCGAGTTGTCTTTCGTTTGAAAGACCTTGTCCGGATCTTCCATTACCGGCGGCCCGCCTTTCAACCCATACACTTCCCGTGCTGTGAGCTCTCTTCGTGCCGTCCGCCACACTTCCAGCGCAGCAGTGGCCTCAAACTCTTTCTCTCTTTCGATCACGATGTGTATCACCGGGGAATTCGCATCTACGAACAATTGAATGTTGGACGTTGGATATTGGGCGTTGGATGTTCGAATCTTGATGCTTCCCTTCTCCAGATCCAGCTCCTGCCTGAACGTCGTCCCTTCCTGAAACAGGGGTTCATCCAGCTTGACCCGTACTCTTCCCAGCTTCAGCAATTGTCCATTCCCGCTCCAGGCATCGCTCTTGGAGATGTAGAATACTAGGTCCCCGTTCGGTTCCACCCATACATTCGCCGCAAGCTCGCCGTTACCAATCGGCATCGAACCGTCCTCGTTCTTGCTGGGCGAATCCCAGACCACGTTGTAATCAGAAACAGATGCGGCATGCAATGTGCCGGCGAATATGAGACCTGTGAGACCTATTTGCAGTGTCCTGTTCATTTCCTATCCAAACACCTCATCTATAACTTCACGCGTCAGTGCAACCCACTTCTTCACTCTTTCCGGATCTTTCTCAACGGTTTGGACATCCTTGAGCGTGATATCTTCATGCGCACCCTCATGGATAGACCCGTCTGTAGTTCTTTCCGTTATCGATTGTCTTGAAAATGCCGTTCTGATTGCAGATATAGAATATGTTCGGTTCTTCTGTATCGCTTAGTATGCTTGTTACCCCGGCATCAGTAAGGGTGTCTATATTCCCCTTGCCCAACGGGAACCATCTGGGATCCCAGAAGTAGCCTGTGCCCCCCTTGTAAAGAAGGCTCGTGCCACTACGCTCGAACGGAGCGACGCGCACTCGGCGACCATCGCTATCGCTCGCCGCTGTGTAAAGTACATCCGCCACCATGTCTGCACTTGCATTTACGCTTGCGGCCAGGAAGGAGCTGCCACTTTTTTCTATCTTTTCCGGATGCGAGATGACGCCTGAGCGAACTTGGTAGATCCCGCCGCGGTAGGCGCAATAAAGCCCTCGCGTCGTGGCAAAATAGAAGAGACTTCTGGAGTAAGCGGAGTCGATAGCGATGTTCGCGATGCCGAAAGCCGGCATCCCTTCCCACGCACTTACTATGACCCTGCCGTCTTTTTTGATTACCTTTACCGAGTAGAGCTTTCCGATGTTGGTGACGGAGGGTGAATAGGGTTTGCCGAGACCCAGTGTTGTCAATTCGCTGTCGACGCACGTGCCAACCAGAAGTCCGGAGTGTTTTTCGTGGAAGCGGACACATGTTATCCGCTCACCCTTAAGACCGCCATTCCTCCAGGTATCGCCGCGGTCATCACTTAAGTAAAGGCCCCCAGTCTCACTGCCGGCAACTACCAGATTCGTATCATGGGAACTGAAAGAAAGAGTTTCACCAAAAATTCCTGTCGGGCCCTGGCCGTCGAACTCAATCTCGCGGGTTACCAGCTTCCAGGTATCCCCGCCATTGACGCTCTTCCAGATGCCGCTGACAAGCTTACCGCCTATTCTCGCCCCGCCGGCCCGCAAGACCAGGGACGGATCGTCGGGATGTACGGCAATTGAACGCACCGCAAGAGCATCGGGCGTGGTTAGGCCCTTGTTAACGGGCCGCCAGCTTTCACCAGCGTCTACCGACTTTAGAACGCCCAGGCCGTTTCCTCTCGCAAACATGACGGTGGCCTCTTTGTTCCCTCGGACTAGCGCGAGCAGGCGTCCCTTGGCGTTGACGCTGGATGGAGAGACGGGCTTACGCTTTTCTGTGGGAAGCTTCCCGGGCTGTTCAATTTTCAGATCAGAGAGCGTGCCATGGAAGAGTGTCCTGTTAATCCCCGGAATGTTCCACATATGAACGCCAAATCGCATCTCTTCAG
>JABGOW010000347.1 GCA_018645275.1 Verrucomicrobiota bacterium | reverse complement strand
CGCACAGGAAGCGATCCGCCGCTGCCCCGAAGACCGCTGCGGGGATGACTCGATGGAGTCCCCTCAGCGATTCAGTAACGGCCGACAGAATGGCCCGCAAGACCCCCCAGATGGCAACAGACAGCATGCATGGAGCCAGGAGAGGAGCATGCAGGACGCGTTCTGCGACTAGTACTCCGATCGGCGATCCCATCAGGCAGACAATCGTACAGGATGATGCGATGGTGATGGCTATGGCCAGAAACACCGTGCGGCGTGCCGTTGACGGCTGTGCGGACCGATTCTCGGCAATGAACCTTAGCGCGGCCCGCTCAACGCCAAATGTCGTCCACAGGAGCAAGAAATTGGCGATGCTCATGGCCAGGAAGAACGCCGCAGCACCCTCCGTCGACAGAGATCGCGTAACGATTGCCGACATGGCGATGGCGCAAATGGCGGCCACCATCCGACAGAAAGTCGAAACAATGCCCTGCGTGGCAATGCGGCCAGCTAGTGTGGATGATGACATGGTTGTAGCAGAAAGTTCTTTTGATGTGGGCTGAGGAGAGACCTGTCTAGATGCCGAGGCGTAGTGTGAACTCGCCCGGGAGGGTGCATCTTGGCTATGACGGTTGCTCTTGGCGACGAGCAAAGGCGAGAATGTTCCATCTTAGCGGAGGGGGAGCCAGTCGCTGATACACAACACTGGCCCAATAGGTGAGCGATGAAAATGCAAGATATGCGGAGTTGGGTTCCTGGCTGTAGACACAGCCCTGAAAGCCTGATTTGCGAAGGATCTTCCGCATGCTCCGTGGCGTATTGCATCGGTAAAATGTAGGGAAGACATCTTCTTCTTGGCGTGAGGGCTGTGCAACATTGAGTGCTGACGTGTGTAACCGGTTGGGTAGCAGCCGTGATATGATACCTACATAATGCCTCACGTTGAAGGTGCGGATGCAAAGAATGCCGTTGGGTTTCAGCACACGGTGGCACTCATCGAAGAATGTTTGAGGCGTTTCTATATGCTCAAGTACGCTGTCAGACACGACAATGTCGACTTCTCCAGTTGCGACTGGCCAGTGCGCTAGATTGGGGTCAATACGACGGAACTCATCCAATGTCGGGTTCTCGGCTCCGGCTGCAGCCACGTCAATTCCGATGACCTTCTGACACTTGCCTTTTAGCGTCTGTAGTTGGCGAAGATATTCGATATCAGTCTCTTCCCAGCCTCCTCTGCCGCAGCCCACATCGAGAACAACCGACTCCTGGTGGAGCATTGCATTAACGCGGTTGTAGAATGAGACCACGGGAGATGCATTTGTGAATCCGCCGAACTCAGTTTCCGGATAGTATTGTCGTACTAGGTCTTTCTGCACTCATTCCCCCATCTTCTGCATTACTGGAAATCCAGATCCTCTGGTCAAGTGTCGAAACGATGAAAGGTACCGTCCACTTGGAGCATTCTTCCCGATTCTGCATCCGAGAAGTCGGGATCCACCGAGACCATGCAATAGCCTTTCGACAGCATCAGCGCATAGAGCTCCTGAAACTCCATTTCCCCTTCGTAGAGTGGTGTGAGAGGCATCTCCAGCTGAACGGTATCGATTCGTGCCAGAGCCTTTTCGGCGCCTCGAAGGACCTGTCCCTCAAACCCCTGAGTATCGATCTTGAGATAGATGTTATCATTGTCTTCGGTGAT
This sequence comes from Verrucomicrobiota bacterium, assembly GCA_018645275.1. GTDB lineage: Bacteria > Verrucomicrobiota > Kiritimatiellia > UBA8416 > UBA8416 > JABGOW01. The sequence goes on along the minus strand of JABGOW010000347.1, from coordinate 25,888 downwards.
TTCATCGATCATATCATCCAGTGTCCTCACCTCCACAAGCTCACGGCGGACATACTCGGACTCGGGGGCCAACTGCCTGTGGGTATCGTGCATGGGCAACAGGGAACTACTGAGCGTGTTCCCCGACACGTTGATTTCCATTTGCCCCATTTCGTTGCCAACGGCACAGTTAAGTGTCTTCCAATTTGGATCTGGTGCCGCATGTTGCTCAAGCTTTGCGTAAACGGCCTTTGTTGGTTCACACGACACGATTCGCCCCTGAAACCCTAGTTCGTTCCTCAGTTGCGCCGCGTATTGGCCGGTGTTCGCTCCCACGTCAATAACAACGTCAATATTGTAGGCTCTGAGCAAGGATTCTCGACGGGCCAAGGGGTGGAATGCAGGATGGTACCTTCTGATATCATAGCCGCTGCAGCGTAGCAATCGGCGGAGCTTTTGCCTGAAGTTCACTTTGAAACTCCTTCCATGTGGAACAGCAAGATGCTGCTTGTCGTTATTTAGGAACAGAACGATCGTATTTTTGCCGCTGCAAGAATCAGGCGGTTGTCCATACACGAGAGCTCTGCAGGAGGATTCTCTTCCATCCGCTTTGCATATAGTTTCGTGGCTATCTCATACAGTCGGCTGTCAAACTTGATGCACGATTCAATGCCCCGCCGCAGGTCTTCGCTGAATTTCAGTTTTCGTGAGGATGCGTTCTTTCGACGCTTTGTTATGAATTGGAAGCCTAGCTCGCTCGCAAGTATCTTCAGGGTGTTCTCGAAATCCTCTTGCAGACCAAACCAAGTCAAGCCTTCATGCAGTACATGAATAGCTTTCTGAAGATCAGCATTGTCAACTTCAGGCTTCGTGAAGCCTTTCTCTCCTATCAGGTACCTCACCAGAACGTTGTCAATTTCGTAAACAGGAGCATTCTCTATGAAACGCTTAATGCTGAAATCACAGCCTCCCAATGAGTCATGGAGATAATGGGAAGGCCGTGTGCTAACATCCTGCATCAGTGATGCTATACGAGCTTCAGGGTCCCTAAGAATCGTGAATGACCGAAAGGCCGAGATCGCGGGGACAGACCCGAATGGAATGTGCGACTTAATAAGCTTTATGTGCGTCTGATGGGTATAGCCCTCAAAGGCTTTGAGGTTCAAAGGAAGGTATCTCTTGTAGACTGACAAGACTTGGCGTCGCCCCAAGTTCAGCTTCGCGTTCTCTCCAATGGATGTTCCTCCACACTTGGGGATGTGATAGTAAACATATGGTTCCCCCCGGTCCTCTCGCATTGGAGCCTGATGTTTACATTTCGGAATCACGACCTGGCCTCTTGGGGTGCATTCAATTACGGCAGTCGTGCTCAGTGAGCCAGCTGCTCTCTAAGGTATTGGCCGTAGTTGCTCTTTCCGAGCTTGTCGGCGGCTTTGAGGAGGGCGGTGTCGTCGATCCATTTTAGGCGCCACGCGATTTCTTCTGGGCTGGCTATTTTGAGGCCTTGGCGTTTTTCAATGGTGGCGACGAATGCACCTGCTTCCAGAAGTGAGTCATGGGTTCCGGTATCCAGCCAGGCCATTCCGCGACCCATGACTTTGACGTTGAGTTTGTCTGCATTGAGATAGGCTTCATTCACGGTTGTGATCTCAAGCTCTCCGCGCGCTGATGGCTTGATAGACTTTGCGACTTCAATCACATCATTGTCATAGAAGTAGAGCCCGGTGACGGCATAGTTTGATTTTGGCTTCTCTGGTTTCTCCTCAATGCTGGTTGCACGTCCGGCTTCATCGAAAGCCACGACGCCATATCGCTCAGGATCGGTAACCGGATATGCGAATACCGTCGCTTCGGGGTTCTGAGAGGCCCCAAGCAGAAGCCGCCGCATGCCTTCCCCATAGAAGATGTTGTCACCCAGAATGAGCGTCACACTGTCGTTGCCAACAAACGCATCTCCGATGATGAATGCTTGTGCGAGGCCGTCGGGCGAGGGCTGTATGGCATACTGGATGTTGATGCCCCATTGGGATCCATCTCCAAGCAGTTTCTCAAACATGGGTGTATCGTGTGGCGTACTGATGATCAGAATGTCACGAATGTCTGCCAGCATGAGAATGCTAAGCGGGTAGTAGATCATCGGCTTATCGTAGACGGGGAGCAATTGCTTGCTGACCGAGAGCGTGATGGGGTGTAGCCGTGTGCCCGCACCGCCTGCTAGGATGATTCCTTTTCTTGCCATCTTATGACCTCTTCATCTGCTTGTTTGAACAGAAGGTAACGAAGTAAACGAAGCTTGTCGCTACGCGTTACCTAACCTCTCACCAGCGTATTTGGCTTCGCGAATGGGTTTCCACCACCATTCGTTGTCGAGGTACCACTTCACAGTATTGTGGATGCCGGTCTCGAAGGTGTGCTCGGGCTTCCAACCCAATTCCCGCTGGAGCTTGGACGAATCAATTGCGTAGCGCTTGTCGTGTCCGGGGCGGTCTTTGACAAACGTGATGAGCTCCCGATAGGACTTGCATACTGTCCGCGGTTTGATCTCGTCGAGAACATCGCAGATGGTCTCAACGACCCGGAGGTTGGTGCGCTCGTTGTTTCCACCGACATTGTAACCCTCGCCGGGTGTACCCGTTTCCAGCACAAGCTGGAGTGCCTTGGCGTGGTCGTCGACATAGAGCCAGTCGCGCACGTTGTCGCCCTTGCCGTAGATGGGAAGTGGCTTCTCATCCATTGCATTGAGGATTACGAGCGGGATGAGTTTCTCGGGGAAGTGATAAGGTCCGTAGTTGTTGGAGCAGTTGGTCATCAGGACAGGCATCCCATAGGTGTGCCACCAGGCTTGAACAAAGTGATCCGAGGCGGCTTTGCTGGCCGAATAGGGAGAGCGCGGATCGTAAGGGGTCTCTTCTGTGAAGAAGCCTGTCTCTCCAAGCGATCCGTAGACCTCGTCTGTCGAGATGTGGAGAAACCGGAACTGTGCCCGATCAGCCTCAGGCAGGCGCTCCCAGTGGGCTTGCGCAGCCGCCAGGAGATTGAAGGTGCCCACAACATTCGTTTCAACAAAGGCGCCGGGGCCGTCGATCGAGCGATCCACATGTGACTCTGCTGCCAGGTGCATGATGGCATCTGGCCGGAAGGTTGCGACGATCTCACGCATCTTGTCGGCATCGCAGATGTCGGCCTGACAGAATGCGTAGCGCGGGCTTTCTTCGACACCCTTCAGTGACGCCAGGTTCCCTGCATACGTCAGCTTGTCGATGTTGAGCACCTCGTGCTCTGTATGCGATACAAGCTGGCGAATGAGCGCTGAGCCGATGAAGCCGGCGCCTCCCGTGACGATGATTCTCATAGGTTTCTCCCTAAATTGTAAGAGCGCCTTCCTCCTTCGCCCGTTGGGCTACGGTGGACACGTCGGCGAGATGCTTCGTCCCGACGTACGTCGGGATCAGCATCACAGATTAGACAAGGGACGAATGACTCCGTAATGAGAATTGCCGGTGTCAGTGTGCTTCTCTGAGTCGTGCAGCGAAGCGCTCGACGGCATCTTCCCACGTCGGAATGGATGTTTCGAGTGCAGCGGAGAGCTTTTTGTTGCTCATGGCAGAGAAGAACGGTCGAGGAGCAGGGCAGGAGAATGCCTCTGAGCCCAAGGGGATGACGGTCGTTCTGTTGCCCATGAGTTTGAAGAAGTGCCGTGCTACCTCGTACCGTGTTGCATAGCCTGTGTTCGTTAGATGGTAGCATCCTCGCAGCCCCTGTTCCAGTGCCGCCAGCGTATGGGTGACAATGTCCTCGGTGTAGGTCGGAACGGAGATCTGATCCCAGACGACTTTGAGGACTTCGCGGCCCTCTGCCCATTTCAGCATCTTGTGGAAGAAGTTCTGGTTCCCGTCTCCATAAACCCAGCTCACCCGCAGCAGGAGCGATTCAGCGTCCCCCTCGAGAGCTGCTTTCTCTCCGGCAAGCTTGCTCTCCCCGTATGCGTTTATCGGGGCTGTCGCATCCTCTTCACGGTAGAGCCGCTCGGAAGATCCATCGAAGACGTAGTCCGTGCCATAGTGGACCAGCGTAGCGCCGTGCTTGGCCGCGACGTTCGAGAGTGTCGCAACGGCCTCTGCATTGATGCGGAACGCGGGGAGGGAATTCTCTTCGGCAGCATCGACAGCATTGTATGCCGCGCAGTTCAGCAGGATGTCTGGCTTGCAGGTCGAAACCACTTGCTTGACCGACTCTCTGTCCGTGATGTCAAAGGCGATCTCGGGAGGAGCATCGAAAGCGATTCCCCCTTGCTCGAAACGCGCGATAAACGCCTTGGCGAGCTGTCCCGAGGAACCTGCAATGAGATATTTCATTTGGACATTTCCCAGTTCTTGCGAGAGAACAGAATCGGAGATCCTTCGACAAGCTCAGGATGACCCTGTTCGGGCGGTTTCTCCTCTTGTCGTGTGAGATCCTTCGACAAGCTCAGGATGACAGATTCTAGGGTCCTCTGTCATGCCGAGCTTGCCGAGGCTTGCCCGCCTTGGGCGGGCATCTCTGCACACACCAAGAGCCTTCTCCCGTTTCACTTTTCGAAAGCAGAACATCATCGTGTTTACAGGTGCTCTTGACGAATGGCACCTTAGAAGCGGGAGATACTCCTCGATCTTTCGTGGCGGCGCACCCGAGCTAAGACAGTGTTTCAGTCAGAAGCGTGGCGCAGGCGTCAGCGTCAGTTGTCTCAGTATCCAGCGTGATATCTGCTCTTTCCGGAGTTTCATAGGGTGCAGTCACCCCGCTGAAGAGCTTGATTTCACCGTTCTCAGCCTTTTCATAGAGCTCTGGGTCGCGAGACTTGCAGACGTCAAGTGGGGTAGAGACAAATACCTCGGTAAAGGTCTCCTCACCCACGACGCTCTTTGCCATGCGTCGGTCCTCACGATATGGAGATACGGAAGCCACGATCGCGGTGACCCCTGCCTCATTCAGTAGCTTGGCCGTGGCGGCTGCGCGGCGGACATTCTCGCGTCGGTCGTCTGCGCTGAATCCCAGATCGGCCGAGACGGTTGCCCGCAGATTCTCACCGTCCAAAACAACTGCAAACTTGCCTTCGTCGAAAAGCTTGCGTTCGAGCGCATAGGCGATGGTGCTCTTGCCGCTTCTTGGAAGCCCCGTCAGCCAGATTGTCTTCGGGGATTGCGCCAAGCGCTGAGCACGCTCTTCCGGTGTCACCTGGCTCTTGTGGCAGGAGATGTTCTTGCTCTTGGGCTCAGATGCCTGCGGGGCATCATGTGTGAGCTGCCCGGGTTCACGGTTCAGGATCATTCCTGCCGCCAACGTGGCATTGGTAAGGCGGTCGATCAGAACGAAGCTTCCCGTGTTGCGGTTCCGAGCGTAGCTGTCGAAACAGAGGGGTCTGTGCGTGTGAATGGCCACCCGCCCAATGGCGTTTAGCTGCAGATCTTCCGCAGGCAGCCGCTTTAGTGTGTTGACGTCGAACTGGTAGCGCAAACTCTCAACAGTGGCCGGAACCAGGTTGCTGGTGCTCTTCAACATGAGCTGAGTTCCTGCACGAAGCGGCGCCTCACTCATCCACACAAGCATGGCATCAAACTCGTTGCCAACGTGGGGCGTGTTGTTGACGTGGACCAGCATGTCTCCGCGGCTGGCATCGACTTCATCCTGGAGCGTGACGGTGACCGCCATTGGCGCAAAGGCTTCGTCGTGCTCATCCTCGAATGTGACAATGGATTTGACCTTCGAACGTTTGCCGGAGGGCAGCACCATGATGTCGTCGCCCTTGCGGATGATGCCGGATGCTACGGTTCCCGAGAACCCTCTGAAATCCAGATCCGGCCGGAGCACGTATTGAACCGGAAAACGAAGGTCGATCAGGTTCCGGTCCGTTGCAACTTGAACGTTTTCAAGATAGGAGAGTAGCGGTTCGCCATTGAACCACGGCATATTCTCGCTGCGATCGACAACGTTGTCGCCTTTGAGTGCGGATATGGGCATGAAGTGGATGTCGCTGACTTCCAGCTTTGCAGCAAAGCCTTCGTAGTCCTTTCGGATCTGCCGGTATATGTCTTCGCTATAGTCGACAATGTCCATCTTGTTGACGCAGACGACGAGATGCTTGATGCCAAGCAGGCTTGCAATGAAGCTGTGCCGCTTGGTCTGCGGCATGATCCCGTGCCTGGCATCAATGAGAATGATGGATAGATCGCAGTGCGAGGCCCCTGTTGCCATATTGCGCGTGTATTGCTCATGCCCCGGTGCGTCGCATATGATGAAGTTTCGTTTGTCTGTTGAGAAGTAGCGGTAAGCCACATCGATCGTGATGCCCTGTTCGCGCTCTGCCTTCAACCCGTCGGTAAGCAGTGCGGGGTCGAAGTCGTCATTCGTGGTGCCGTGGACGGCAGAGTCCTTCACGACCGCTGCAAGCTGATCTTCGTAGATCATCTTGCTATCGTAGAGGAGGCGTCCGATGAGCGTTGACTTTCCGTCGTCAACGCTGCCGGCAGTCAGAAAGCGCAGCATGTCCTTCTGTTCGTGCTGCCGGAGATATCCCTCGATATCGTTTTCAATCAGTTGGGCGTCTTTATTGATGTATGATGTATCTTCACTCATGGCTTAGAAGTAACCGTCTTTCTTTTTCTCTTCCATGCTGGCGGCTCCATCGAAGTCGATGACGCGGCCCTGTCGCTCTGAGGTGGTGGTGAGGAGCATTTCCTGAACAATCTCCTCCAACGTTTCGGCCTCGGATTCAACCGCTCCGGTTAGAGGGTAGCAACCCAATGTACGGAAGCGAACCTTCTTCATCATGGGGGTCTCTCCGGGCTCCAGCGGTAGACGATCGTCATCCACAAGAATGAGGGTTCCATCGCGCTCGACGACGGGGCGTTCCTTGGCAAAATAGAGCGGTACGATCGGAATCTTCTCCAGCTTGATGTAGAGCCAGATGTCCAGCTCCGTCCAATCCGATATTGGAAAGACCCGGATGGACTCACCTTTGTTCACCTTGCTGTTGTAGAGGTTCCAGAGCTCTGGTCGTTGTGTCTTTGGATCCCATTGGTGGTGCTTGTTGCGGAAGCTGTAGACGCGCTCCTTTGCGCGTGATTTCTCTTCGTCGCGGCGGGCGCCTCCAAAGGCTGCATCGAACCCATAGTGGTCGAGTGCCTGTTTGAGCGCATCGGTCTTCATCACCTGGGTGTGCTTCTCAGAGCCAAAGTCAATCGGGTTCATGCCCATGGCCTTGCCTTCTGGGTTGGTCCAGACCTTGAGGTCAAACCCAATGTTCCGGGCCGTCTGCTCGCGGAAGGCGATCATCTCCTTGAACTTCCAGGTCGTATCGACGTGCATCAGAGGGAAGGGGATCTTGGCTGGGTAGAACGCCTTCTGAGCGAGACGCAGCATCACGGAGGAGTCCTTGCCGATACTGTAGAGCATGACTGGATTGTCAAACTCTGCGGCGACCTCACGGATGATGTAAATCGCCTCCGCTTCAAGCTGTCTGAGGTGTGAGATGGTATAGTCGGACATACGCGGTGACTCGCTTTGTTCGTTTTGGTTGCTGTTGTCAGTGGATAGAAGCAGATTATCGACGTCACGTCAATCCAGAAACGCAAGAAATAGGAGTAAGATAGTCATCATTCTCCTTTTGCGTTCAGAACGCCAGCATCCTCAAGCGTCCTCAGCATTTGATTCACGCAGGCCTCAATGCTGTCTTCGTGAGTAAGGAGCTCGATCTCTGGCCGCTCCGGCGCCTCAAAAGGGGCACTGATTCCTGTGAAATTTGGAATCGCTCCGGATCTCGCCTTGGCATAGAGCTTCTTGGGGTCTCGTGATTCGCAGACATTGAGTGGTGTGTTCACGTAGACCTCGAAGAAGCGGGGGGGGCGGGAGGAGAGGGATGAGGGCTGAGACCTGAGACCTGAATCAACATCCGCGACTGCAGGTGCGTCAACAATCTGCCGTGCGCGGTCGCGGTCCTCCTGGTAGGGCGAAATGAAGGCCGTAATCGTGATTAGCCCGGAATCGGCAAAGAGCGCCGCGACTTCACCCAGTCTCCGGATGTTCTCCTTGCGGGATGCAGGAGAGAAATCGAGATCTGAATTGAGCCCGTGCCTCACGTTATCGCCATCGAGCACATAAGCGGCGTGCCCTGCGTTGAGGAGAGTCTCCTCCAACGCACGTGCGATCGTTGATTTTCCAGATCCGCTCAGCCCGGTGAACCAGAGGACACAGCCACGCTGCCCGAGAACGCGCTCACGGTCCTCGGTGGTGATCCTTCCCTCGTGCCATACGATATTTGGGGCAACCGGTTGCGGTTCCGGGTTCTGAGTTTTGATTTCTGAGTTCACGGTATTCCCGGCTGTTAGGAGAGGTCTGCGAGATCGGCCTTTAGCATGAGCTCGACAAGACCCTCAAACTTAACCTGAGGTTCCCAACCGAGCTGTGTGCGGGCTTTGGTGGGGTCGCCGAGGAGTTGCTCTACCTCGGCGGGGCGATAGTACTGCGGGTCAATCTGGACAACGGTCTTGCCAGAGGCCTTGTCGATGCCAACTTCCTTCTCGGCTTCGCCCTCCCAGGTGATTGGCATATTGACGAGTTTGAATGAATGCTCGATGAATTCACGAACGGTGTGCATCTCGCCGGTTGCAAGAACGTAGTCATCCGGTGTTTCCTGCTGCAGCATACGCCACATACCCTCGACGAAGTCCTTGGCGTAGCCCCAGTCGCGGCGTGCGTCGATGTTGCCCATGTAGAGGCAATCCTGTTGGCCTTTCGAGATGGCTGCAGCCGCCATTGTGATCTTGCGGGTCACGAACGTGGGGCCGCGACGAGGGGATTCATGGTTGAAGAGAATGCCGTTGCTGGCATGCAGGCCATAGGCTTCACGGTAGTTCACCGTGATCCAGTAGGCGTAGAGTTTCGCCACACCATAGGGGGAGCGGGGATAGAATGGGGTGAGCTCGGTCTGGGGGACCTCGCGCACTTCCCCGTACAGTTCGGAGGTCGATGCCTGGTAGAAGCGGCAAGGGACGCCCGTTTCGCGGATTGCATCGAGCAGACGCAGGGTTCCGACGGCATCGACGTCGGCAGTATACTCAGGGACTTCGAACGAAACCTGTACGTGCGACTGTGCGGCAAGGTTGTAGATCTCAGTGGGACGAATGCGTTCGATCAGACGGTTCAAGTTGCTGGAGTCCGTTAGATCGCCGTAGTGGAGATGCATGCGGGTTTGGTCCTCTCCGCGATAGGCGTGGAGGTGATCAATCCGCTCGGTGTTGAAAGAGCTGGCACGGCGCTTGATGCCATGTACCTCATAGCCCTTCTCCAGGAGGAGCTCGGCAAGATAAGATCCATCTTGCCCCGTGATGCCGGTGATCAGTGCTGTCTTGTTCGATTCGCTCATGGATTATCCTTCTGTCGGTTGTTGTGCGAATGTAGCGAGTGTTTTGATATAGGCTTGTGGGTTACCAATGTCATGGCGTTGCCCGTCTACGCGACAGGCCGAGAATCCCTCTTCTTTCCTGACGCGGTCGAGACAGGATGTCAACTGGAACTCCCCGCGCTCACGGATGTTCAGGCGGATGTGTTCATCCAGAAAGTCAAAAACCTTTGGGGTAAGAACGTACTGGCCGAATACCGTCAGGAACGTATCGTTGTTCATCCCTTCGATCTGAAGGTGCTCCGATGCGTAGGCGTGATCCGGTTTCTCGGCAAATTCACTCACTTGAAGGGTATGATTGTCGTCCTTCCAGGTTCCCGTCACACATCCGAAATGGCGTACATCCTTTCCGGCGGTCTCTTCGACACCGACGACGCTCTGCCCAACCGATTCGTAGGCGTTTATGAGCTGTCGGGCACAGGAGTCGGTGGTTCTTGATGTGTAAAGGTGGTCTCCCAGGAGGAGTAGGAAGGGTTCGCCACCCACCCAGTCCTTTGTGCAGTGTACCGCGTGACCGAAGCCATCCTGCGTATCCTGTGAGAGGAACGTGATGCGGTTGCCGATATCCATCAGATGCTCGCAGTACTTCTGGTGCTCTTTGCTCAACTTGTTGAAGTTTTCAATGGCGGGTGGCGTGCAGAAAACCTCTTCAAACAGGTCGCGATCCTGGCTCTGTACGATGATACATACCTCTTCGATCCCTGCGCTGAGCGCTTCCTCCACAATGGAGAGAATAACGGGTTTGGCCCGCCCATTGCCATCCACGACGGGAAACAGCTCCTTCTTAACGGCTTTGGTCGCGGGAAAGAGGCGTGTGCCGAATCCAGCAGCCGGAATGACGGCCTTACGGCCCCGTCGCCCGGAGCGAATGACCAATTCGAGCCATGGCAACTTCAGGTCCCGTTCAATGATCTCGATGGCCTTCTTCTGGGCATCTCTGTCGCGAGCAATGAACTGAGCGGTGCCGTCTCCTTGCGAGCCAACGCCTTTCCCTCCATAAATGTAGGGTTGCAGGGCCTTGTGATTGAGGACGCGATGGAGGGCGGGCGCTGTGAGCTGCGAGGGGCAGGCGGGCTGCATATTCGCATCGAAAGCTGATTGCGCCTTCTGCATGAGCTCCCCCAGACGCCGGGCATCGCCGGCGGCGATTGCGGCGACTGATCCGTCTACGATATCCTGGTTGATGGGCCCGAGGTATTGCTGCACGTTGCGTTGGATATCGTCCTCTGCGAAGGGGTAGCAGTGGTTGAGTCGGTTGAGAATCTCCTTGGTGTCCTTGCTTGCCATAAGGTCGACAAGAATGAAGTGGAGGTCCTGGGGGACCGAGATTTCTTTGACATCGATCAGGTCGCCATCGAATTGCATCAAGATGGGACGATTGCCGTAGGCGCATCCCTGGTCCAGCCGACCACACCGGGACGGGGTCGTGATCTCCCCCATGTAGGCGAGTTCCATCTCGCCGCGGACGGTGAGTTTGAGATCATAGATGCGGTTGAAGGCGCGCGCGACAAGTACGCAGACAGCTGCGCTTGAGGAGAGTCCCTTCTTCACGGGAAGGTCTGTGAGTGTGTTTGTGATCTCCAAGCCGCGTACACGGTAGTGGGTCAGGACCTGATAGGCCACCCCCGCCGCGTAGCTGATGAAACCACCCCCCTCGGCTGCTTCGAGCAGTGCCTCGCGTTCCATCGGAAGCTCAAACGGCTCCACCTCGGTTCCATCGTCCAGGACGGCTCTGAAAATGAACTTTGAGGGGTGCGGCTTCACCTCTGCATGTACGCCCTGATTGGTTCCCGCGATGACAGCATAACCCTTGCTGATCTCAGCATTGATGCGGCGGTAGCCACCTGCCCAGTCGCTGTGCTCGCCGAAGAGGCATATTCTACCAGGGACAAAGATTTTCATGATGTGCCTTTTCCTGTTTGACGGTCGCAGTGTGCTTCGTACGCGCTGCGGGGCGGGGGCGCCCCACCTCCATTGCTGCAATACACCGTTTTGGGCAAGCATGGAGCCGGGGCGCCCTTGCCCTGAGAATTCCTATATACCTACGTGATTCCGTGGTACCGCTTGTACCAAGCAACGAATTTAGGGATGCCTTCGGAAATGGGCGTCGTGGGTTCATATCCGAGTTTAGCGTGAATACGGTCGATGTCAGCATACGTTGCGGGGACATCGCCCATCTGCATGGGCATCATCTCCATCTCGGGCTTTACCCCCAACGCATCGGCGAGAATGCCAATCATATCCATCAGCTTCTCGGAGCGGTGGTTCCCAATGTTGAATACTTCATAGGGGTCCAGATTGTCGCTGAAGAGGCTTCCCTTAACGCCGGTGATGATGTCATCCACGAAAGTGAAGTCCCGCTGCATATTCCCGTTGTTGAAGACCTGAATCGGTTTCCCGGCCAGCATGGCATCCGTGAAGAGCCACATGGCCATGTCGGGGCGTCCCCAGGGGCCGTATACGGTGAAGAATCGCAGTCCAATCGTCTGCAGACCATAGAGATGGGTGTAGCAGTGCGCCATGAGCTCATTGGCCTTCTTCGTCGCGGCATAGAGGCTCACCGGGGAATCGACGTTGTCGCTCTCGCTGAAGGGGAGCTTGGTGTTTCCGCCATACACGCTTGAGCTGGATGCATAGACCAACCGTGGAACCTTGGCGTGGCGACAGCACTCCAGAACGTTTAGGAACGCCTCCAGATTTGCTTTCTGGTAGGCATGGGGATGATCCAGTGAGTAGCGCACGCCAGCCTGTGCGGCCAGATTGCAGACCACATCGAATTGGTGCTCCTTGAAGCATGCTTCAAGCGCCTCAAGGTCGCACAGGTCGCCTTCGATGCCCGTGTAGTTAGGGTGGGGGGCCAAGCGCTTGTGCCGGGCTCTTTTTAGACTGACGGGATAGTAGTCGTTGAAGTTGTCAATGCCGACGACACTGTGGCCTTCCGCTAGTAGCGTTTCGGCGAGGTTCATGCCGATGAAGCCCGCTGCACCTGTGATGAGTACATTCATTCTGTTTCCTTCATTCCCTAAGCCGCGGAAGGTATCCGCCGATACTCCAAAATGGCTGCGGCAGATGCAGCCCCGAGGGCATTCGCCACCATATCTGCCCAGCTGAACATTCTCTCGGCAAAATGCTGTGTCAATTGGCCGTACTCCATGAGCGCTCCGTAGCCTACGCAGATCGCCAGTGCAGCCATCGCCCTGCCTGCACGCCGCTCCGCTTCGCCCTCCATCGCGTACTGCAGGAGTAGCATCAAGAGGGCATACATCCCGAAATGCGCGAGCTTGTCAGCGTGGGGTACATTCAGCTTCGGCATATCCGAAGTCGGGCCAAGACTGAGCACTGCCACAACCCCCGCGTAGGCGGTGAACAGCAGCCATCGGAGGGCAGTTTGCATCATGGCCACTCCGCCGGGCTAGGCCTTTACAACATTGTCCGCCGGCTTGCAGGCTCCGCGGGTGTCGATCACCACAGGAACGCGGGAGGCAAGTGCATCGTGATCAACAGAGTCATGAGCCGTTGAAATGATGACGGCGTCGAAGTTGTCCGCGGTGATCTCTTCCAAGGTCCTGCTTTCAATGCCGGCGTACTGAGAGTGCTCACGGCTGGGGCGCACGACGGGGCAGAAGGGGTCAAAGTATGAGACCTCGGCGCCGTGTTTCTTGAGCTCGTCCCAGAGGACGTACGTGGGACTCTCGCGGTCATCGTCCACGTTCTTCTTGTAGGCGAGCCCGACCAGCAGAATACGGCTTCCACGTAGCGCTTTCCCCAGATCGTTGAGCGCCAACATTGCGCGTTGAATCACGTATTTCGGCATGCCGGTGTTCACCTCGCCGGCCAGCTCGATGAAACGGGTGGAGATTCCGTACTCTTTGGCTTTCCAAGTGAGATAGAAGGGATCAATTGGAATGCAATGCCCACCCAGGCCGGGGCCCGGGTAGAATGGCATGAACCCAAACGGCTTCGTGCTCGCCGCCCGTACGACTTCCCAGATGTCGATATCCATTTCGGTGAAGACCATCTTGAGCTCGTTGACTAAGGCGATGTTGATGCAGCGGAAGATGTTCTCCATGAGCTTGGTGGCCTCGGCTGCCCGGCAGCTGGACACCGGGACGGTCTTGCAGATCACCGCATCGTAGAACGCCTGGGCAATCTCAAGCGCATCAGGAGTGAAGGCCCCAACGACTTTTGGGATCGTTGACGTCGAGAAATTGGTGTTGTTGGGATCCTCGCGTTCGGGCGAATACGCAATGTAGAGGTCTTCAGCGGCCGTGAGTCCGCTGCCTTCCTCCAAGATAGGGATGAGGACGTCCTCCGTCGTGCCGGGATATGTCGTGGATTCCAGCGCAATGAGTTGGCCCTTGCGAAGGTGCGGGGCCATGTTGCGGGCTGTCTCTTCGACGTAGCTCAGGTCCGGGTCACGGTGGCTCGTGAGAGGAGTCGGCACGCAGATTAGCAGGGCATCGCACTCGCTGAGACGGGTGAAGTCAGTCGTGACGAACGCTCTCTCATTCTCTGAAATCGCCGTGCGGATATGGTCTTCGGCGATGTGTCGGATGTAGGTCTTTCCTGCCTCAAGTGCTTCCGTTTTGCTGGTGTCGATATCGAATCCTGCGACCTCAAATTCTGCCTTCGCGAATTCGATGAGCAGAGGTAATCCGACGTACCCCAGTCCAACGATACCAACACGCGCTTCACGATCTGCGATACGCTTAAGAAGTTCTACTTTCATGGCTCTAAAGGTTCCCTTGGGTTAGTCGTTCACTCTGGGCAGACTCCGTCCCCGTCGATTATGCAAGGAGTTTCTGTAAACCCGCACACCAACGCGACTTAGTACGATGCTCCCCGCAATGGGGATATAGAAGGTCAATTTGACCATTGAGGCCCTCAAAAGTCAAGTTCAAGGGCGTGTTGAGCGCGTACGGCATCAGGGCCATTCAGTTCTCCGCAACGCTTTCAACTACACGCCGTTAGACAAGTCCGCGGTTCCTTCAGTGTCATCCTGAGCTTGCCGAAGGATCTCAAGGGCCATCGATAAGCACGAGATCCTTCGGCAAGCTCAGGATGACATGGGCCTGACGGGTATTGCAACATACAGCGTAATCGAGTGAACCAAAGCATGTTACGATTGAGGACGTGAAATGGTAGCAGAGCCGCGTACTACCGGGTGGAGATCCCTCGCAAGCTCGGGATGACAAAGAACCTCAGGAAACGGTCATGCTGAGCGCAGTCGAAGGATCCGTAGACGCACGACGGAGAAAGAGTCGGGCAAGTCCGCGCACTCCATAACGATTGACCGCCGAGAGTTCTATGTCCCCTACACTCAGTGCTCCACCTCGAGCTTTGCCCCTTTGGGCTGTCCGAGGGCCTCGAGAAGTTCTTCGAACCAGGGCTGGTCGATGTCGAATGGCTTTCCACCCGCAATGCGCTCGAATTCAATCGCGCGCAGGACGTTCCCTTGATCCTCATCTTCTCCAACGACTCCACTTTCCTGCTTCAAGGCGCTGTCGACGGCAAGATCACAGCAGGCCTTAATCAGCTCGATATCATCCGCATTTGAGGCCGCCGCGCGGCTGAAGTAGCCACTCTTCTGGATGAGCACCTTCTCCGCACCGATCATGTCGGCAAATTGCTCGGCAAACCACTTTCCTGGATTTACAGCATCCAGTTTAACGTGGCCGAACGCATCGCGAGGCACGGCTTGACCGCTCGCTTCCATCTCTTTGACGATGGTGTCGACGCCGGCGCCTTCGGAGATGAAGATGTTGACGCAGTCAAGGTCGTCCATGACGGATCGCAAGCGGGTGGCCTCAGCTTGAATGTCGACCTCCATCTCCGGAATGAAGATGGCGTGTACGTCCTTCCGCTCCCTGGAAAGCCCCATTTGAGGCAGGAAGTCCATTTCGTGGAGGTAGTCGTTGTAGACGTGGGCTGTGTAGGCGGTGAGCCAACCGCAGTTGCGACCCATGACTTCGTGCACGATGAGCATACGGGGATTGGCGTTGTGCTCGGCAACAACATTGGCGAAATACTGCGCCCCCTCTTCGGCGGCGGTCCAGGCTCCGAGGCTCTGCTTTATGGGGAAGACATCGTTGTCGATGGTCTTCGGGAGGCCGACTACCGTGAGATCGTAGCTGTTCTGCTTCAGGTAGGCGGCAAGGTCGGCAGCGGTTGTGTTGGTGTCGTCTCCGCCGATGGTATGGAGCACGTCGACGCCGTCAGCTGCGAGTCGGTCAGCGGCAACTTTCAAGGGATCCTGCCCCTCCTGCACAAGGCCACGCTTCAGGCAGTCTTTGACATTCGTGAGCTTGACGCGGCTGTTGCCGATGGGGCTGCCCCCATGTGCATAGAGCGTGGCGATCCGTTCACGCATCTCTTCCGTAACGACGAAGCTATCTCCCGTCAGGAGTCCCTTGTATCCAGAGCGGTAGCAGATGATCTCGACTTCTGGTGCAACTGCAGAATAGCGCTCGACAAGCCCGGCGATGGCTGAGGACAGGCAGGGGGCGAGACCGCCCGCGGTGAGCAATGCAACTCTCTTTGTGGCCATGTTGTTTCTCCCAAGTGTGTTTATGGTTGTGTGTCAGAAAAGGCGATAATCGGCTGCCTCTGGCGGCTCGAGCCAAGAGTATATCGGGCATTGTGCGGCCGATGACAAGGGCATTCTTTAAGTTCGTATTTCCGTTTCCTATTTCGAAAAGTCGGCTGTCAAACCGCCGTCGGTTAGCGGCATCACTTCGAGGGTCTCGCGGATTCGTCTGGCAAGAAAATCGCACTGCTCCCCGAATACCGACTTGAAGATGTGAAGAAAAGAGGTCTTTTCGCTGGCGACAACAGAGAGGATCACGCTCGTTTGGGTTTCCACGGCCCGGATCAGTGACGGCAGCCTATCAGTGACGAGAAGATCCCCAACAAAGAGAATCTGAGGAGAGAGGTAGAGGGCTTCACGAATACCATCATCCATTGTCGTGCAGTCCGTTCCGAGCTCCCGCTGCACGACAATCGAGTTGTCGTGCCGCATAAGCTGGGTAAGCTCGCGTTCGAGGGTCACAATGACACTTCGCTCTGAGTCGTTGATGCGCTTGAGCAGCGCGTACACGGCCTTGCTGTTGGCGTCGGGGGTGGGGCCGAATACGGCGACGATGCCCCCTTGTGGGTCGTGCAGAGCTCGCAGCAGTTTCTCCACGGTAGCTTCGTCGACGTTCAGGTCAGAGCAGCTCGGTGTCGTAAAAGGGATGCGCGTGATGCTAATGGCCTTAGTGCCGCGCTGGGTAAGGCTGCACACGCGGAATCGACCGGTTCCGCGAATGCTCAAGCAGAAGGTGTCGGCGAGTTCGTCGGGTACGTCTGCGGGCTGGCTCGTCAGCGCCCCGCTCTCACCATGTGTGCGTAGCCCAATAAGCGTGTCCGTGATGTCATTGTCATCCAGAATCTCCTTCATGGCGACGTCGATGCCTGCAGCTGAACGCTCTACAGGCGGCGCGTGAGGAGCAATGACAACCTGGCGGTGCGTTTCGTCTTCCGCAAAATACTCAAAGAGTCTTTTTGTGTAGTCCATAGATTGTCTCCTTACCTGAAGTACCGTGCGTGCTCCTGGAACACGTACTTGTCGGTGAAGCCCGATAGGTAGTCGCAAACCGCACGTTTCTCGCCATCGATGGGGAGTCGCGCCCTGGCCTTTCGTCCCATGTCTTCGGGGTGGCGGCAGTAATGCTCGAAAAGGTGCCGCATCATCGCTGTGGCAATCTCGGCCTGGTTGCTGATCGCGTGGCTGAAATAGACGTTCTTGTACATGAACTTGCGAAAGTCATCTGCCTGAACTTCCATCTCAGGATCGAAGCCAACAAGACGTTCCGGCAACTCCATGAGCTCCTGCATGCTCCTTGGAGCGTACTTGGCAAGCCTCACTTCTGAGGCCTCGACGATGTTCTCGATTTGCAGATCAAGCAGATTGCGAATGGTGATGCGAATGCGCTCTCCTCGATCAAGATTCGTGTAGGCCTGTTCGGTACGTTTGAGGGCCAACTTCCAGAGTGGCTGGGAATCGAGAAGGTCTTCGGTTAGAATTCTTGCGAGGAGGGCATCATCAACATCGTGCGCGTAGTACGTGATGTCGTCTGCGATGTCAGCGCTCTGGGCTTCTATGCTCTGTCTTGGGCCAATGGCGTGGCCATCCAGTTCAGAGCCCGGCTTATCGGCCTCGTGCTTCATGAGGCCGGCACGCGTTTCCCATGTCAGGTTTAGCCCTGGGAAATTGGGGTACTGTACGTCAAGAAGGTCGACCCATCGCAGGCTTTGAAGATTGTGGTCGAATCCCCCGTGGTCGGTCATGAGACGGTTCAGTTCGTTCTCTCCGGCGTGTCCAAATGGCGTATGCCCAATGTCGTGCGCAAGCGCGATCGCCTCTGTGAGTGTCTCGTTCGCCCCAAAGATGCGCGCGAAGGTGCGCGCAACTGCTGCAACTTCGACGCTGTGCGTTAGTCGCGTTCGGTAGTGATCGCATGAGCTTCGCGTGAATACCTGTGTTTTGTATTCAAGCCGTCGGAAGCAGCGACTGTGGATAATGCGGTCGCGGTCTCGCTGAAAACTGCAGCGAGAAGCATGCTCTTCCTCCGGGTAGTGGCGACCACGCGTCTCGGAGCTGAACGCTGCGTAGGGCGCGAGCATGGCTTTTTCTTGTTGTTCGAGAGTCTTGCGTGTCATAACGAGGCGTGAGTATCCTCAAAACGGGGCGAGAGTTCGACCTTTTTTTGTGAGAAGAGATACAGGTTGCTGAGCTAGAGGGAGAAGAACGATGGGGAAGTCGGTTGAAGTCATCGCACGCGGTGTGTGTGTGAAGGGGGGCAAGGTGCTTCTCTGCCAGTCGAAAAAAGCCAAAATTGCCTACCTTCCGGGTGGGCATACCGAGTTCAAGGAGACTGCGCGCACCAGCCTCGAGCGTGAGATCGTCGAGGAACTGGGGTTGCCATCCAAGGCCGGTCGATTTCTTGGCGCCGTTGAGCACAGCTTCAAGCAGAGGGGCAAGCGTCACTGTGAGTGGAATATTGTGTTTGCACTTGAGATCCCGACGCTGGAACTCGAAAAGGAGGTTGTGGCTGCAGAAGACCACATCATGTTCTGGTGGTGTGCAATTGAGGAACTGAAGCAGGCTCGGATCGAGCCGGCAGTCCTATGCGACCTGCTTCCGAAGTGGCTTGACGACGCATTCGTCGGCGAGCGATGGGGCAGTGGCGGGGATTTTGCCTAGGCGGGCGCTTTCACGCGCCAGCACGCGCAACTGGCTTCGCTTTTCCAGAGCGTCTGACAGAATTTCCCAGGGAACCATAAGGACGATCGCGGCCAAGCCGAAAGCATTGATGAAAACGGTGCCGCCGAAAAGAGGAATCCAGAGCCAGGAGATTGGGATGCTCAGGTCAACCGGAAGCAAGCGAAAGCCCATTGCGGTTGCAGAGAGCGCAATCAACCCCGACAGCAGCGTGAGTGCACGTCTTGTGTTCATAGCAAAAGCCCCCAGAGTTGTCCAAAAAGTGTCATCAAGCGAATCAGAAGCGCCCGCCTCAATCGTCTGACCTAAGGGTATCCCTGATGGGTGCGTAAGTCAAGGCCTGATATCATTTTTCGGTGCTTTTCACCGGGAAAACCAGCATCGGCGCGTAGGTTCTCTCCGGCGACCATTGGTCAATCTCACCGCTCGCTGGTGCCCCCCTTTCTTCGCCTGCATCCGCGATCTTCGATCCGCCCAGATTCAGATTGAGGGACATGAGGGTGCGGTGCTAGGATGTCCCGCACTATGGATCATGTATTCTTACACGTCGATATGGATGCCTTTTTTGCGTCTGTTGAACAGCATGACAACCCGGATCTGCAAGGAAAGCCTGTCATTGTCGGGTCTCCCGCTGACCGGCGAGGTGTGGTTGCTGCTGCGAGCTATGAGGCGCGCAAGTTTGGGGTCCATTCGGCTATGCCCTCGGGCGAAGCAGCGCGACGCTGTCCCGAAGCCATCTTCGTAAAACCTAACATGAAGCGCTACCAGGATGTCTCCCGGCAGATCTTGAAGATCTTCGAGCGTTTCACCCCGCTCGTGGAACCCCTTTCAGTGGATGAGGCGTTCTTGGATGTGACCGGCTCTGAGAAACTGTTTGGATCCGGCGTAGAGATTGGGCAGTCAATCCGAAAGGCCGTTTGTACCGAAACAGGGCTGACTGCTTCTGTGGGCGTGGCTCCCAACAAATTCCTGGCAAAGCTTGCCAGTGATATGGACAAGCCTGATGGTCTGACGTTGGTCCCCTTTGCCCGTGACGCGATCGTGGAGTTCCTCGCCCCGCTGCCTGTGGGTCGCATTTGGGGAGTGGGGGGCGTAACCCAGAAGCACCTTGAGGCAATTGGGATCAGAACCGTGGGTGATCTGCAGCGGGTCTCGATGCCGCAGTTGATACGCTCGGTGGGCGAGCACAGTGCGGGGCACCTCAAACTTCTGGCCTATGGTGAAGATGCCCGTGAGATCGTAACCGAGCACGAGGAGAAGAGCATTTCCAAAGAGCACACCTTTCCGAAAGATGTTGTTCAGCGTGAGACGCTGCGGCAGGTGCTCCTCACGCTCGCAGACGAAGTGGGCACTCGGCTGCGTCAGAAGGAACGGTACGCGAGTGTCGTTCGGCTGAAACTGCGATGGCAAGGGTTCAAGACCATCACGCGCCAGCGTCAGCTGCGTCCGGCGAGCTGTGATGCCTTTAGTCTTCGTAGCGCTGCTCTGGCACTTCTGAAGGCCGAATCAATCGATAACCCCGTGCGCCTGATTGGGTTTGGCGTGAGCGGGTTGTGTGACCGGCCGCCTGAGCAGTTGAGTCTTTTCGACGATGCGGCCGAGGCCCGCGAGAAACAGGAAACGCTGAGTCGCTCCGTTGATGCGCTTCGGACGAAATTTGGTGGATCGGCAATTGGGCGGGTAGAGGGATAGGGCTACGGATAGGGCTGGGATCGCCCGGCAGGATGGCTCTGAGCCCGTGCTGGCGGGCAGAGCGATAGGCGGGCGAATGGTGACACGTTATGCAGAAGAAGATCGTAATCATTGATGGGTACAATGTGCTGCATCGGGTGCCGCAGTGGGAGAAGCACTTGCACGCTTCACTCGAGCGGGGCCGTGAGGCGCTGCTCGGCTACTGTCGTCGCTGGATGCAAACGCGTGGCGACGTGTGGCTCTTCTATGTTGTGTTCGATGGGGATTCAGCGGTCATGGCTTCACATAGCTCCTCAGGCCCGGGTATTCGTGTGGTCTACTCGAGGACGGGAGAGACTGCCGATGACCGCATCCTTGAGATTGTGCACGAGTTCGGCGAAAGCTGTCATTACGTTGTCGTGTCGGACGACCGGTACGTGTCGGGGAATGCCAAGCGCATGTCGAGCGAGATCATGTCTGCGGAGGCTTTTGCCAGCGTGCTAGCTGCGAAAGGCAAAGGGGCCTCCGGGCAAAGGAAGCGGCGGGGCCGTACTGCAGGCGAGAGTAGCGATGTGGATCCGGGATCACGGGATAACTCGGCAGGCAAGCTCTCGGCTCACGATGCAAAGATTATAACCGATAGCCTGCGGCGAGAGTGGAATGTTTGAAACAGTCGTAGCGATGGTCGTCGATGGGAAGCCCAAGCAGGGGGAGGGCACCCCTTTGATTTCAGCCACACTCTACGCGGGGGGCGAAATCGCTGCCCGGCTGCACGGAGAGGAGCCCGATGCCGTGGCGGCATTCCTTCCTGCGACTTGCATCTGCGTCGCCCACGGAGACGATGTCAGCCGAATCCACGAGCTGCCGGCGGTTGATTTGGGGCAACGGCTACTTATCGACACGCGCGACCTGGCTCGGGTTCTGTTGCCGATGGTCGCTCACGCTGAGCTTGCCGCCCTCGCTGAGGAACTTGGCCTGCCGGCTGTCTGCGATGGCAACGGGGAGGAGACACCGGACGCAGTACTCGACCTCTTCGCTGCTCTGACTGGTCTGGCCCTCAAGCTACCGTTGCCGGTTGTCTTTGAGATCACGGGAGTTCTGAAGGGGCCCGAGAGCCGGGCGATCCGTAAGTACTTCGATCAGATCCAACGCGTCCCGTCTGACGCTGATCAGGGCCAGCCTCAGTCTATTCTTGATCTGATGGCTGTTGAGCGCCTACCCAAACCCAGGCAGGAGGCACCACTGCCTGAGGCCTATGAACCCATCGACGTTGATGAGACGGCCGCACTCCTCGGAGAAAATGGCCCGTTCGCCAGCCAGTTGTCCCAGTACGAGCAGCGGGATGGGCAGGTCAAGATGGCACGGTCTGTCGCCGATGCCTTCAACGGTCTTTCGCATCTCATGGTTGAGGCGGGAACGGGCACGGGAAAGAGCCTCGCCTATCTGGTGCCTGCGGTGCAGTGGGCGCTTCAGAACCAGACGCCGGTCGTTGTCAGCACCAATACGAAGAACCTTCAGTCGCAGCTCTTTGAGAAAGACTTGCCGCTCATACGCTCCATACTCAATGTGGATTTCAAGACAGCGCTGATCAAGGGAAGGGGGAACTACCTGTGCATTCGCAAGTTCCTGTACCTCCTGGATCATGCGGGCTTTGAGCTCCGCGGTCCGGATCGCCTCACCGTCGCTTCCGTGTTGCCGTGGGTGACGGCAACCCGCACTGGCGATCTCTCCGAACTTGGAGCACTTGGGGCGAAAGCGGGTCGAGGCTTGGCCACCAACCTGACGTCGACAGCCGAGGAGTGTGCGGGACGGGGATGTCGCTATTACCGACAGTGCTTTCTGCGTCGCGCCAGGGCAAAATCAATGGCGGCTGATGTGGTGGTGGCAAATCACTCTCTGGTGTTTGCCGAAATGAACATGAAGAGCCCAGCTATTCCCCCTTACTCCCATCTCATTCTGGATGAAGCCCATAACATCGAGGATGCGGCAACACGACACTTTGCCGTCGAGGTGTCCGCCGCGCGGATTCGCTTCCCTCTGCGACGTCTGGGCCGTCTTAAGAAGCGTGGGGGGAATGGTCTGCTCGCCTCGCTTGCGCACCAGATTTCGGCAGGAGCGCTAACCGGAAGTGCGAAGGAGCAAGAGAAGCTGTTGGTGCTGACAAAGAAGATAAGTCGATGGGCGGGTGATGTGGATAAGGAAATGAGCCCGTTCTTCGATGCGTTGGCGCAACTGCTGCCGCAACAGCGATCGGAAGCAAGGCGGCTGGTGCCAGGCGACAAGAATGAGCAAGGCTGGGGCGGGCTTGAGGATGCCGAAAGAAGCTTCCGTGCGGAGCTTTCGGGGCTGACCCATGCGCTGGCGGATCTCGTCACCGCGCTACGCGAACTTGATGTAGAGGGGCTAGGCTTTCAGGCTGAGTTCATCCAGGATCTAGAGGCGCAGCGGGCGTTGCTGATGGAGATGAGCGAGCAAATTGGGTTTGTTCTGGATATCGGGGATGAGGCGTTTGTCTACTGGGTGGAGCGTGACGGTCGTAACGGTCAAAGTGCACGAGCCTGGGCAGCCCCTATTGAGATCGGCGAACGCCTCTGGAGTGAATTGTACGAGCAGAAGTCCTCGGTGATCTTCACCTCGGCAACCCTCTCCGTCCGGGGGACATTCAAATTCTTACAGAAGCGGCTGGGTATCGACCGTATTGCTCCCGAGCGTCTGATGACGTTGGATGCAGGGACCCCCTTTGACTACGGAGAGCAGTGCACGATGATGGTGCCCATGTTCTTGCCCGAGCCCAATGATGCCGGTGGTGACTATGCCGAAGCGCTTGGGGGCTTTCTCGCCGAGCTCTTTCGCCGTACGGGCGGACGGGGGCTTTCGCTCTTTACGAGCTACGCCATGCTTCAGAAAACAACGCGTATTGTGCGAGAGGCTCTGGGCGGGCGGGATGTGGATGTCCTGGCCCAAGGCGAAACCACCTCCCGTGAAGCGCTGACAGATCGGTTCCGTGACGATGTCGCATCCGTGCTGATGGGAACGCATTCTTTCTGGGAGGGGGTTGATGTCGTCGGTGAGTCGCTCTCCTGTGTCGTGCTTGCCCGGCTCCCGTTTGCGGTATTCACTGATCCCATTGTAGCAGCCCGCTGTGAGCAGATTGAGGCCGCAGGGGGAAGCGCCTTTATGCACTACTCAATTCCGAATGCGGTGATTCGATTCCGGCAGGGGTTTGGACGTCTGATTCGGCATCGAAACGACCGCGGTGTGGTCATCGTTGCCGACCGACGAATCGCAACAAAGCGCTATGGTCAGTGGTTTCGGAACAGCGTCCCTGTGCCGACGCTCAAGTGTCATGACGCAGAGGCAATGATCGACGCCATCGAGGAGTTTCTGGCGGATGCGTAGGCGGTTGAGCCCGCTATCCAGCAGGTGTCCGAGCCGTGTAGATGACGGCGACCGGGGCCGCTGAGAGTTTGGGATGGAGCTCGCTCCAGGCGGGGCTGTGGTAGGGGGCCTGCTCGAGGTACTCCAGAGGCAGAGGTTCTGGCTCCCAGAGGCGCAGGTCGCGTAGTCCGGTATCGTAAATCCACTTGGCTACGGCTGATATGGGGTACGCACGCGATCCAATGATCTCCCCGGCTTGTGTCTCCCGCAGATCGTCTTCGGGGGCAAAGTAGGAGGGCAGAAAGAGCCCCATCTCTTCCTCTTCCAGTTCCAGCCACTCGGCCGAAAAGACGGGGTGTTGGGTTGCGATTAAGAGCGTGCCGCCTGGAGCCACACAGGCTGCGGCGCGTCCAATAAATGCATCGGGGACCGCGATGAATGGCAGGGCGAAGACAGAGTGCACGAGGTCAAACTGACCACTTGGCCAAGCGCCGATATCCTCAAGGGCAAGAGTCTGCAGTTCAATGTCGACGTGATGCGTTTCCGCCAGTGCGCCGGCATGCCGGATTTGCTCGGGCGAAATGTCGAGTGCTGTGCAGGAGGCACCGCGCGTTGCAAGATGGATGCTGTTCTGGGCCGCACCACATCCGAGTTCCAGGCAGGTTGTCGACTCGCTGATCGCCGGCAGAATTCCAAGTTGCCGGTCACCAGGCAGCAGCGGGCCGTAGTGGAAGTCATCCGTGGAAATGGTGGTCAGTTTCTGATAGTCATCAGCAATCTGATTCCAGTAATCTCTCTGTGCATCTTGTGTCATGAGTAGTCTCTTTGTACGCGACGACCAGTTGCCGCTTCGCTGCTTCCCTTCGGTCAGCTTTCGACTTTCAGCTTTCGACTCTTCTCTAGAGCTCCAGCAGTTCCTGCACGTCGTTCCAAGTCATGGATTTTACCATCTCTTCGTCGGACTCGACGGTCGCATTGATGACGGCCTTCTTTTTCTTCTGCATTTCGAGCACCTTTTCCTCCACGGTACCTTTGGCAATGAGCTTCACACTGTAGACGGTGCGCTTCTGGCCAATGCGGTATGCGCGGTCAGTGGCCTGATCCTCCACTGCCGGGTTCCACCACGGATCGTAGTGGATGACCATGTCTGCGCCAGTCAGGTTGAGCCCCGTGCCACCTGCCTTGAGACTGATCAGGAAGATGGGGACTGTGCGCTGAGTGTTGAAGCGATGGACTTGCTCCATTCGGTCCTTGGTAGACCCATCGAGATAGCAGAAGTCGATGCCGCGCTTCTTTAGCCGGTCACGCAGAATGTGGAGCATGGTGACAAACTGACTGAAGACAAGAATGCGGTGCCCGCCGTCGATGGCTTCGTCAACGAGCTCAAAGAACAGGTCCATTTTGGCCGATGGTTGCGCGGCTTTTAGATCTGGCAGCTTGAGTAGATCGAGATGGCAGCAAACCTGTCGCAGCTTAAGAAGAGTTGAGAGAATCTCCATGCGACAGCGGTTGAAGCCCTGGCTCGCGACAAGATCTGCAATGCGCCGTTTGGACCGCTCCAGGAGTTCCTTGTAGACTGCCCTTTGGTCTGCCGAGAGCTCGCAGGACTGGACGCTCTGAATCTTCGGGGGCAACTCTTTGGCAACGTCCTTCTTCAGGCGGCGGAGCAGGAAGGGGTGCAGCTTTCTGCGGAGTTTGAGCTGAGCCAGCTCCGCGTCGGGGCCCCCGCGGGCAATGGGGAGTTCATAGACCGTACGGAATGCATCGT
The DNA here is from genome assembly GCA_018645275.1 of Verrucomicrobiota bacterium. GTDB lineage: Bacteria > Verrucomicrobiota > Kiritimatiellia > UBA8416 > UBA8416 > JABGOW01. Next base: position 394 of record JABGOW010000347.1, on the reverse strand, counting down.
GCCGACCCAGATAGCCGGGCATGAGGAAATCCATGATCGACCAGATATCGGAAACACCGTTCTCGACAGGGGTTCCGGTCAGCACGACCTTGTGATGGGCCTGGATCTGTTTGGCGGCCACGGCATTGCGAGTGGAGCGGTTCTTGATGTGCTGGGCTTCATCAAGCACGGCAGCGGCAAAGTCGAAATCTTCGTAGCGTTCAATGTCACGTCGAAGCAGGGAGTAAGAGGTCACAATGACATCTGCGCTGGGAAGGTCGTCCCAGAGCTCATGTCGATGCGATCCACTGACCGGAATGACCTTGAGCAGCGGCGCAAACTTGGCTGCTTCTTCGGCCCAGTTGTGGACGAGGCTTGTGGGGCATACGATCAACGTGGGGTTGTTGCGGGCCTC
>JABGOW010000174.1:22016-27584 GCA_018645275.1 Verrucomicrobiota bacterium | reverse complement strand
TCTTCGTCACGTCTGGGGTAACCCCCGCAGCCGAGCTAGACGTGTCGCAGACGCCCCTTTCCCTCGGGGCGTCCCAGTTTGCCGGCAGTATTGGCTTCCGTGTCATTGGTGTTGCAGCAGTATTAGCCTTTATCTCCACTGCCAACGCGGGGCTCATGGCCTCGTCGCGCTATCCATATGCGCTCGCACGAGACGGACTCATGCCGAAGGCTTTTGCACGTGTCAGCAAGCGCTTTCACACACCCTACGTTGCGTTGGCAGTGACATCGGCTTTTATCATGAGTGTTCTGTTTCTCGAGTTGGATTTACTGGTCAAGGTGGCATCCGGCGTTCTCATGCTCACGTTTCTACTCTCCTGCCTCTGCGTGATTATCATGCGCGAAAGCCAACTTCAGAATTATCGACCACAGTTTAAGTCGCCACTCTACCCCGGTGTTCAGATCGCGGGGGCCGTTGGCTGCGCTTTCCTGCTCTACAGTATTGGCGTCCAGGCGCTACTCGCTTGCGCCGGTCTTGTCGGTGGTGGTTTGTTCGCCTACTGGGTGTTTGGTCGCATTCGGGCAACCCGCGAGTATGCGCTGATGCATCTTGTCGAGCGCATTACGTCTCGAGACTTGACGGACCATCTCCTGGAAACGGAGCTCAAGGAGATTATCCAGGAGCGCGATGAAATTACCAAAGACCGTTTCGACACGCTGGTTGAACGATGTGACGTGCTGGATCTGGAGGGGACGATGGACTCCGAGGCACTGTTTGAGGCGGTGTCCGAAGCGATGGCCCCGCGTCTGGGGCTAGCCCCTGAGGCCTTCTTGAGTCTCATGCGGCAACGAGAGCAGGAGAGCAGCACCGCGATTGGGCCGCATCTCGCTATTCCACACATTATTGTAGATGGAACCAGCACGTTTGCTATCCTGCTCGTGCGTTGTCTGCGTGGTATCCGCTTTTCAGATGAGTCGCCCAATGTGAATGCGGTCTTCGTCTTGGCGGGATCAAAGGACGAGAGGAATTTCCATCTTCGGGCGCTGTCAGCGATTGCGCAGATTACGCAGAGTCAGGACTTCGAGAAGCACTGGCTGGATGCAAAGAGCATTGAGGGGTTGCGTGATGTGGTTCTTTTGGGCGAGCGCAAGCGGCACGTCCCGCCTCTGCCGAGTGAGGTAGATAGAATATGAGGGCTTATCGGGATCTCCGGCTGCGAAACAAGCTCGTGGTTATGGAAGGATCCGATGACGCCGAGTCCATAGATTGTGAGGAAGCCTAATGTGCGGCATTGCGGGAGTCATTCATTTTGGAGAAAAGCACGAAGCCCCATCCGCTTCGCTCATCAAGCAGATGGTTTCCACACTGCAGCACCGAGGGCCTGATGAGTTTGGAATGTATCGCGACCACTACGCGGGGGTTGGGCATGCCCGGCTTTCGCTTATCGACCTCAAGATGGGCCAGCAACCGCTCTGCAACGAGACCGGGGACCTCTGGATATCGTACAACGGAGAGATCTTCAACTACATCGAACTCCGAGAACGCCTTGAGGCGCGAGGGCACCTCTTTCGGACGCATTCGGATACGGAGGTCATTGTGCATGCGTACGAGGAGTGGGGCGATGCATGTTTTTCCCGCTTCAATGGGCAGTGGGCCATTTCCCTTTGGGATGCGAAGCGGCGGCGGCTCACACTGTCACGTGACCGGATGGGCATTCGCCCGCTGTATGTCCACGCCGCACAGGAACGCATTTGTTTCGCGAGCGAAGTGAAGGCCCTGTTCTCGGACCCCGAGGTGCCGCGGGAACTGGATTTGCGCGGCCTGGCTCAGACGTTCTCATACTGGGGACCCGTAGCCCCGACGACGGTGTTTCGAGGCATCGAAGAGCTGCCCCCCGCCAGTGTCCGCGTCTACGAAGCGGATGGGTCGCATCGGGAGCACATCTTCTGGTCCCCGGCGTTTCCCGAGTCCCAGCCAGTGGATGCCTACCCGCTCTCACTAGCCGAGGCTACTGAAGCACTAAGAGAGAAGCTCGACAGGGCTTCCCGTCTGCGGGCGATGCGCTCCGATGTTCCCGTAGGGAGTTATCTTTCTGGCGGCCTGGACAGCGCGGTCACGGCTTGGATGGGACGCCAGGCGAAGGCCGGTGACTTTCGCACCTTTTCGCTGCGCTTCAAAGATGCCGAGTTCGACGAAACCCGGTATCAGCGTCAGATGGCAGAGCGATTGGACAGCCACCACGAAGAGGTGGAGGTCTCGCGCGAAGACATTGCCGCCGTATTTCCTACTGTGGTTGAACACACCGAGCGCCCGGTTCTGAGGACCGCCCCCGCTCCGATGTTTCTGCTTTCGAAGCTGGTGCGGGAGTCTGGGATCAAGTCTGTCCTAACGGGAGAGGGCGCTGACGAAGTCCTTGCGGGGTATGATATCTTCCGCGAGGCGAAGATCCGGCGCTTCTGGGCCCGCGAACCCGAGTCGGTGTGCCGCCCGCAGCTCTTTGACCGCTTGTATCCCTATCTGGCTCGCGCCCCGCAGCAGACGAAGGGAATGGCGCAGGCGTTCTGGAAGCAGGGCCTCGCGGAGGCCGGGACGGCGGGGTTCTCGCATGGACCGCGCTGGAAGACCACAGCCTCTATTCAACGCTTCTTTGGAGCGGATGCCGCCGCAACCCTTGCCGCTGCCCCGCCAGCCGATGTGCTCGCATCACTGCCGAGCGCTTTTCATGGCTGGTCACCACTTGCCCAGGATCAGTTCCTGGAGATCGCGACGCTCTTTGGGCCATACTTGATTTCTTCTCAGGGCGATCGCATGTTGATGGCGAATTCCGTTGAAGGACGTTTCCCCTTCCTGGACATTGACGTGATGGAGTTCTGCAATGGGCTCCCGCCATCCTACAAATTGCGCGTGCTTGACGAAAAGCACATCTTAAAGCGGGTTGCTCGCGATATCGTCCCCCCGGAGATTCTCACGCGCAAGAAGCAGCCCTACCGAGCCCCGGACGCGATCAGCTTCGTTAGCGATACGGCTCCAGAGTACGTCGCCGAGGTCCTTTCGGATACGGCGGTGACCCGAGCCGGGATCTTTGATCCCCGCAAGGTGCAGGGATTGCACGCCAAGCTCCGCAAACGTGCGGCGGCGGGGGGCGATGTTGTCTTCAGCAACGCTGACAATATGGCATTTGTGGGGGTCCTGTCGACGCAGCTACTGGTGGAATCCCTCACCCGCCCCACGTCAGGCCCAGACAGTCGCTTCAGCGACGCTTTTGCGACGGTCATCGACAGGACGCTCTGAGCGAAGTATCGCAATTGGCCCAATTTAGCTTGCAAAACGCTCCGGGATCACGCAGGTTAACGCGCTATTTCGGTAATTCAGAAGCCACAATCAGCGCCATGGAGTATAGACATGCCCAGGAAAATCCCACTTTCGAAGACTAGAAACATCGGTATCATGGCCCATATTGATGCCGGCAAGACGACTTGCAGTGAACGTATTCTCTACTACTGCGGGCGTACCCACAAGATAGGTGAAGTGCATGACGGTGCCGCCATCATGGACTGGATGGACCAGGAGCAGGAGCGTGGTATCACCATTACTTCTGCTGCCACCACCGCAGAATGGCGTGGACACCAGATTTCGTTGATCGACACCCCCGGCCATGTGGACTTCACCGCTGAAGTTGAACGTAGCCTCCGTGTTCTCGATGGTGCCGTAGCGCTTTTCTGCGCTGTAGGTGGCGTGCAGCCCCAGTCCGAGCAGGTTTGGCGTCAGAGTGAGAAATACAGCGTTCCCAAAGTTGCTTTCATCAATAAAATGGACCGTACGGGTGCCGACTTCTACAAGGTCGTCGATAGCATTCAGAATGTCCTGGGCGCTAATGCGGTTCCTGTCGTGATTCCGATCGGGTGTGAAGAGAATCTCAAGGGCGTGGTCGATCTGATTACGATGAAGGCCATCATCTTTGATGACGCCTCCAGCGGTGCCTCTTTCCATATTGAAGAGATCCCGGCCGACTTGCAGGCGGACGCCGAGAAATGGCGCAGTTTCCTTGTTGAGCGGAGTGCAGAGCAGTCGGACGACCTGCTGGAGAAATTTCTTGAGGGTGGCGACCTGACTGCAGAAGAGATTCGCGGCGTTGTCCGGGAGTCTACCATTGCCCGCCGGATCATTCCTGTCTTCTGTGGATCCGCCTTCAAGAACAAGGGCGTTCAGCCGTTGCTTGACGGTATCGTTGACTACCTCCCGTCCCCAGAGGACATTGAGCCCATTATCAACGCTGTGGACGAGAAAGACATTCGGCATCATACCGACGAAGAGCCTTTTTCCGCCTTGGCGTTCAAGATCATGGTCGACAAGCACAATGGCAAATTGACCTTCATTCGCATTTACTCCGGTGTGCTGGAGTCGGGGTCCAATGTATGGAACAGCTCTCGCGAAAAGAAGCAGCGTTGCGGCCGCATCATCCGAATGCATTCGAATCGCCAGGAGAATGTTGATGAAGCTCGTGCTGGTGATATCGTTGCTATTGTGGGTCTGGCAGACACACGCACGGGTGATACGCTCTGCAGCGATAAGAATAAGGCCATTGTTCTTGAGTCCATTGAGTTCCCCGCTCCCGTTATCTCCATCAGCATCAAGCCGCTCAGCCGCGGCGATGATGAGAAGCTTGGTGAAGCATTGCACCGTCTGTCGGATGAGGATCCAACGTTCACGGTGAACTTTGACGATGAGACGTCGGAAACGATTATCTCAGGGATGGGCGAGCTGCATCTGGAAGTACTTGTGGAACGTCTCAAGCGTGAATTCAGTGTTGAGTGTGAAGTGGGGCGTCCGGAAGTGGCCTACCGCGAGACGGCGACTCAGGTTATCGACGGCGACTACAAGCATTCCAAGCAGAGCGGTGGTCGTGGTCAGTATGGTCACTGTTACCTGCGGCTTGAGCCGAAGGGTCCGGGTGCAGGCTTCTCGTTTGACAATGAAGTCAAGGGCGGCAACATTCCGTCAGAGTACATTCCGGCGGTCAAGAAGGGCGTCGTTAAGGCTATGGTCTCTGGTCCATTCGCGGGTTACCCCGTTGTGGATATGCAGGTGACGGTCTTTGATGGTTCTTCGCATGACGTTGACTCCAGCGAGTTTGCCTTTATTGAGGCTGCTCGTGTCTGCTTCCGCAACCTGTTCATGAAGGGGCAACCCGAATTGCTTGAGCCGGTCATGTCCGTTGAGGTGACCTCTCCTGAGGAGTACATGGGTGGCGTCACGGGATCCATCTGTTCCCGCCGTGGTCGTATCGAGAGCATGGACGAGCTGCACGGGGCCAAGGTGGTGCGCGGCATGGTGCCCCTGAGCGAGATGTTCGGCTACTCCAACGATCTGCGCACGATGACCTCGGGACGCGGAAACTTCTCAATGACCTTTGAACGCTATGAGGCGGTTCCGTTCTCGATCGCCGAAGAGATTATCAAGAAGCGCCACGAGCAGAACAAGGTTCGCGGGTAGGGTTGGCCGGGCTCGCCAACGCTACATATCCTCGGTCTTCGACCAGTCGAAACCGAGGAGTTCGCCGACATCTTGCTTCCGCTTGCGGATGGCGTT
>JABGOW010000174.1:0-21916 GCA_018645275.1 Verrucomicrobiota bacterium | reverse complement strand
CCTATGGTTCGCGATTGCATGTCGAATCCGTTCTGTGCCACGGGATAGTCCAAATTGGCCAGTGTGACCCCGAGGCCGGAAACATAGGCCAGCGCCGCTTCTTCCTGCCACGAGCCATGTCGCAGCTCCAGCGTCAGGTTGGTCATGTCGCCAAAGTGATCCCGAATGGCTTTAAGGTGGTCGCGGTGCGCAGGCGTATCTCCGAAATCGTAGCGGAACTGCGCCAGGAGATGACTCAGTTTGCCCGCCTCTTGCATGGGAAGAAATGCATCCCGAAATGCCGCGATCCCGTCTGTACGCAAGTGTTGCCGATGGGTGATCTCCTGGGGGAGCTTGGCCGTGAAACGCAATGCAGGAAGCGTCTCGGTGCGTCGCACCCAGGATTCGACCGTACGGGAAGTGGGCGTGCGGTAGAATGAACTGTTGATTTCGATGACATCAACGAACGGGGCGATGTAGCACAATTTATCACGGGTTCGGGGTGGATAGACGGTGCCGTTCCAGTCGTCATAGGACCAGCCCGCAATTCCTACACGGATTGGCGTATTACCGGTTGCTGACATGATGGTGGTCTCCCTTCTCTGGGCCGATGAGCTCCGCGATGGTGCTCAAGCCCCACGTCACCGTGAAGCTGACTGAAAACGCGAAGGGGACATAGTATACCCAGTGTACTTCGACAACGTGTTTGAGCAAGAGCGTACTGGTGATCGCGACGATGACGCTGATGGCCCATGCCCAGAATCGGGCGTGCGACGAGACGAATCCCAGAACAAAGAGGGCTAGCACAGGGGCGTTGAACAGGCCCATGAACATGGCGAAGGACTTGATGATGTTCTCCAACTGCGAGACCCAGAAGGCGAGCGCCGTTGCCAGAACGCCGATTCCGAGTGTGAGCAGGCGGGCCTGCCGTACATCGTGCTGCTCTGACTGTGCGCGCCTATGAAACTGCTTGATGAAATCATGCTCAATTACCGTCGCCAACGAGTTGATCCCCGAGTCCATACTGGACATGGCAGCTGCGAAAATGGCGCTGATGAGCAGCCCGGATATGCCGGGCGGGAGCGTGGCCATGATGTAGTGCGGCAGCACGCTGTCGGCCGATCCCGCGGGTGCCAGCTGGGGATGGTTTTGGTAGTAGGCAAACAGCCCGAGCCCAATGAACAGTAGCAGCGCTACCATCACGACGTCGGTGCAGGCATTGAAGATTGCCGCTCTTGCTACACCTCGAGGATTCCTGATGGCGAGCATGCGTTGCACGGTGACCTGGTCGGTTCCGTAGTCCTGCATCATTTGCAGGAAGAACGAGACCCCCACGGCCAGCCCGCCCATTTCGACCAGACTAAAACGCCACCCTACCACGTGCAGGTGTCCTGCAGCTCGCGCGGTCTCAATGATCTCAGAGATGCCGCCCGGGGCTTGGGAGACAAGATTGACGGCAACCCAGAATGCCCCCACAACGAGAATGATGAACTGGACAACATCAGTCCAGAGCACAGCGGCAAGTCCCCCCAGCACAGTGTAGAGGGTTGCCATGCCCCCCATTAGCAAAATGGTAAGCGTCAGAGGCATGCCTGTTGCGACTGACAGTGCCAGTGCCGGGGCGTAGACGACAGTCCCCATCCACCCCAGTCGTGCCAGCACGAAGAGCAGCGAGACCGCGGTCCGGCCCGCGGGGCCGTAGCGGATTCCAATAAACTCGTAGGACGTCGTTACGCCGTGGCGTCTGTAGGCGGGATAGAGCACGAGCACGAGAATGGGCACCAGTAGGGGGCTTACGATACAGACCACCAGAAGCGCCATATTCTCCTCGTAGGCTCTGGCGGGAAGCCCCATGAAGGTGATGGCGCTGGTGAGTGAGGCGAACATGCTCATGGCGACGGGCAGCCAAGGCATGTTTCGGCCTGCGAGAAAGTAGTCTTCAGAGCTCTGCTGCCGCCGCGCGAAGCGCAAGCCAATCAGAAGCATGCCAATCAGATAGACCGAAAGCACGGCTGTGTTGAGTAACCCGAATGACGCCATTACGGATATGCCTCCATGGGGTTCAGTCGATGGGGCGCGCTGCCGTCTCGCTTACTGGGCTGAGCTCGGTGGTGGGCCCACGATCTATGAGCCTCGACTCTAGCGTGGTACCGCCGACTCGACCAGCATTTGTTCGGCGTTGGGCGCTTGGGAAGGGAACCGCTAAGCTTGATCCATCCTCACTTCTGCCGTGCGCTCCGCGCGAATCCAAAGCTCCGACTCCGTCGGAGCACTCCATATGAGAGCGGATGGATATGGAGTGCGGGGACGTAGTCACCGCTTTGGGGCCCGCGGAGCGGGTGGGGAGGACAGGGATTTGTAGCGGGCCAAGCTCAACGCTTACTTGGCAAAATCAGGCAACAGGCGTACAATACTATATTGGGTTAAATGACAACGAAACAGCGACTCATGATTGCCGCCACGGCGCTTGCTGTGGTAGTGGCGGGGGCGTTGCTGCGCTATGTTGGTCAGGTTGAGGAGGTTGCCAACGTACGTAGCGATGTGGAAACCGCTGTGTCTCCATTTGTTGGTCGCCGGTTTGCGGTAGCACCGGTAGCGACTCAGAAGAGCGGAGCTGTAGACCCTCTACGCCAAGTCCCCGTTGCTGATCGCTTCGCTGAATTCGAGACGGTTGCCATCCAGACGACATCCGCGTCATCGCCGGACACACGCCATCGTCGACGACTTGTACGGGTTCCTTCAAAATACCCCTTTGTTCGGATCGAAGAGACCCTGTCGGTCGCCCCACGGACTGGGGTAGAATTGCTTCAAGGGCAGCTTGCGATGGTTGCGGATCACGTCATTGTCAGCCTGTCGGCAGGGCACAGCCGAACGGACCTTGAAGCGGCTGTGGCGAGGCATGGGTTCGGCATTCGTCATGAAATTCCGGGGTCAGAGTGTTTCCTTGTTTCTACCCCATCTGTGACCCTTGATTCTGTCGTTGTGCTGATCCGTGCCCTGGGGACTGTAGCCTGCGTGGACATCGTCGAGCCCGACTATGTGGTTGAGGTGGCCGATACGACTCCCAATGATACCGAGTTCTCGCTGCTGTGGGGAATGAACAAGATCGAGATTCCGAGGGTCTGGGATATGACCACGGGGAGTGGCGATGGAGTGATTGCGGTATTTGACACCGGATTTGATCTTGACCATCCCGATCTTGCGGGAAACCTTTGGTCTAACGTAAACGAGATTGCCGACAACGGGCTTGATGACGATAACAATGCTTATGTTGACGATTGCCATGGCTGGGATTTCTACTCAAATGACAACGACCCAACGGATGGTCATGGTCATGGCACCCACGTATCGGGGACGATTGGTGCTGTCGGAAACAATGGCCTCGGTGTAGCCGGTGTCAACTGGCAAACACGCATCATGCCAATCAAGATTTTCTCGAACGCAGGGTCGTTCGGTACCATTTCGGATGTCGTTGCGGGCGTCTTCTATGTGATTACCCACAGAATACGCGGGGTCCCGCTGCGGGTGACAAATCACAGTTGGGGGGGGACTGGCTACAACCAGGTTCTGCGTGATGCTCTCGAGATTGCAGGAGGGCAGGGCATCATGCATGTTGCCGCCGCGGGCAACCAAGGCAACCTGAACAACGACGCGACACCTCACTATCCGGCGAGCTTCGACCTCAGCAATGTTCTGGCAGTCGCGAACACAAGCGAGAGCGACGCCCTGCACTACACATCGCACTACGGCGCGACCTCTGTGGATCTGGCAGCCCCGGGTGTTGGCATCGAGAGCACATTGCCCGGCGGCTATGGCGAGAAGTCGGGCACCTCGATGTCGTGTCCGCATGTGACCGGTGTGGCGGCCATGATGTTTGGCTACATGCCGGAGCTCACGTGGCAGGAGGTACGCCAGGCAATTCTTGATGGTGTTGATATCGTCCCGGGGCTCGCAGGAAAGTGTGTTACAGGAGGGCGCCTCAATGCCTACGGTGCATTCGAGACGTTTTCCCCCATTATCGAACATACGCCACTCGATAACACGACAGATGTGACCTCTCCCCACGTTGTGGAGGCCGTGATTCGTCCTAGCGTGCCGTTTGTTGACACGAATCGCGTGGCGGTGCTGTGGAACACCACAGGGAGTACCAATGTGTTTTCGACGAACCTCATGCAGCACGTTTCAAATGATCTGTTTCGGGCGTCGATTCCACCGCAGCTTGAGGGGGTGGCGATCTATTACATGATTCGGGCTGAGAGCAAGACGGGGCTGCTGGAAACGCACCCCGCCGAGGCCCCGTCAGAAGTGCACAGCTTTGACGTCACCTACCCCGTTTCGATGTGGGTTATCGGTTACCCGGATGCATATGGCAGCGTTAGTCCCCCATACGGGGAACAGACCGCAGCCTGGGGGAGCACGGTGGACGCTACGGCGGACGCGTATGTGTACCAGGGCGGCGAGCATCGCCACCGTTGCACCGGGTGGGTTGGGTACGGCGGTGCACCTCCGGTGGGGACGGCCAATAGCGTGAGCTTCGTGATTCGCGACTGGACGGCCCTGCAGTGGATGTGGCAGGAGCAATTCGCTTTGACGCAGGATTCACTTCCGGCAGGGGCTCTTGCGTCTGTGAGTTGGTGGGATACGGGCGAGCTGGCGGGTTCCGTTGAAGCCCCGGCAACAGTCGATATTGTGGGAGAGCCCCATGCGTTCGTGAATTGGCTTGTGGATGGCGAACGGTATCCGGATGCCGTCTCAACAGCGGTGAATCCGGCAACGGGGCTCGTGATGTCAGAGGCGCGTCAGGCGTCAGCGGTCTTTGTTCCCGAGGCACAAGATGATGATGGCGACGGCCTTCCGGATTGGTGGGAGCTGTTCAATTTTGCCAATCTCGATCCCACATCTACGAATGACCCGGACGCTGACGGTTACTCCAACGCTGAGGAACTCGCCGATCATTCGGATCCGCGAGATCCCACATCCATTCCAGAGCCCCCCGTCATTGTGCATGTGCCGCTCGACAACCCCACGGGGACGCTATCTCCCTGGCGCGTGTCAGCCACAGTAACGGATCGGGTCGCAGTGGACCACGTGCGACTCTACTGGCAGATGCTTGGTGATGTGGAGCACGATGTGGCGATGACGGATGCTGATGGGGACAGTATTTACGAGGCGGAGATTTCTGGATCTCACGAGCTTGGGGAGCTCTATAGCTACCGCATTGTTGCCGTTGATGCTGCCGACAACGAGAGCCAGAATGGCGAACATTCCTTCGAGGTCGCTTACCCGCTGGCGTCTGTGGCTCCCGAATCGCTCTATGTCACACTCGCTTCCAATGCGTCAACCGACGAAATCGTGATGCTGGCAAATGATGGCAATGCCGCCCTGATTTGGCAGGCGGTCACGAATTGGAGCGACAGTGTGGAAGCAGAAGAGGGGGAATGGTCACACTCGGGGACAAAGGATCAGTGGCACATCACGACGCAGGAGGTCCATTCCGGAGACTATGCCTGGTATTGCGGCGACGAAACGTTCGGGCTCTATGCGAGCTCACAAGATGCGTCGTTGGTGCTCCCGGCCGTGGTGTTGGGCGCGCAGCCGGTATTCACGTTTTGGCACTGGGCGCAGATGGAATACGAGGGAACCTTTGGCTCTCAGATTCGCTACTGGGATGCAGGCGTCGTCGATATCTCCACTAATGACGGTGCGACTTTTGAGCGCATAGAGCCGGTTGGTGGATATCCCCACAATGTTACGAGTAACTCTGCCTCACCATTTGCGCCCTATACGCCATGCTTCGGTGAGACCGAGGGGTGGGAGCTTGCGACTTTTGATTTGGCCGACTACGCGGGAGAAACCGTTCGGATTCGGTTCCGGTTCGGCTCGGATGCGTTTGAGATTGACCGAGGATGGATTGTTGATGATGTGCAGTTCCGTTGGGGGGCGTCCTGGATGAGCTCGGAAACGCCATCGGGTCTTGTGGTCCCTGGGGCAAGTACACCTATGTCGCTGGCGTTTGATTCCTCCTCTCTCTCGCTTGGTGACTATGTCGGCGCATTGGTTCTGGCCTGCAATGATCCGACGCAGCCGCTTGTCGGGGTTCCCGTCGTATTACGTGTTCGCCTCGAGGATCGGGGTTCAACCATTTCGCTGGCCGAGGACCCCCCTGGGGCCTTTGTTCTTGAGTGGCCCTCCGAGACGGGAAACTTCTACAGCGTGATGCTGAGCACGGGCCTCCACGATGTGGCCAGCTGGGCCGGCGTTCCCGGCTATACAAACCTGCCAGGGACAGAGGGAACCATGTCCTATACGGGCGCCATCGACCATATTCCTGCGAAGTTCTATCGCGTCGATGAGTCTCAGCCGTAGGCAGGGCCATTTTGTGCTCAACCGTAAGTGCATAAGCCGGACGGGTTTAGCCCTTGAACGCGAACACGTTACCAGCCTGTGTCATCCTGAGCGGAGCGAAGCGGAGTCGAAGGATCTCAAGCGTATCGACTATCTTGGAGATCCCTCGGCAAGCTCGGGATGACAGAGAAAAGCTGGTTCATTCTTCGAAACCTCCCTCGCCAAAGCTGTTATCTAGAACTGAATGACCCTGAGCCGTAGATCCCTACCTTAAAAAACGGCTGGCAAAATTCGAGCCAGACTGCTATTCGGTAGCACTTCAGCTTCATTCTGAGTGAATCACACAAGGGAGACATACGGCATGGATGCAGTGTTGCTGGCGCGAATTCAGTTCGCATTGACGATTGGTTTTCACTACATCTTTCCGCCGCTGTCAATCGGCCTGGCGTGGATGTTGTTTATCTACCAGGTGCGCTTTCTGAAGACGGGGAATCCGATCTTCCAGCAGCTCTCACGTTTCTGGACTCGGATGTTCGCTATTACCTTTGCCCTGGGCGTCGCGACGGGCATCACCATGGAGTTCCAGTTCGGAACCAACTGGGCGGCTTACTCCCGTTTCGTTGGCGATATCTTTGGCGCGCCTCTGGCGGCTGAGGGTGTTTTTGCATTCTTCCTGGAGTCCAGCTTCCTGGCCGTTTTGCTATACGGAGAGAAGCGCGTATCTCGCCGCATGTATTGCATCTCCAGCTTTCTGGTTGCCGCCGGCGCTACGCTCTCCGCCTTCTGGATTGTGGTAGCGAACTCCTGGCAGCAGACGCCTGCAGGCTATCACCTCATGAATGGGCGTGCCGAGCTGACCAGCTTCTGGGAAGCCGTATTCAACCCCTCGACCCTCCCGCGCTATTGCCACGTCATCACGGGCGCCCTCACCGTTGGGATATTCTTTGTGCTTGGCGTGTCGGCTCTGATGCTGTTGAAGCGCAAACACGTTGAGTTTGCGGAACGCTCGCTCAAGTCGGCCCTTATCCCTGCTTTCGTGACCATCATGCTGGTGGGCGTTGTCGGCCACTGGCATGCCGTGCAGGTTGCCGAAACACAGCCGGCGAAGTTGGCTGCATTTGAGGGACTCTGGGAGACCCAGACAGAGGCTCCGCTCTTGCTGTTCGGTGTTCCCAACGCGGCCGAAGAGCGCACGGATTTCGCAATTCCCGTTCCGGGGCTGCTCAGCTACGTGGTGGCCTGGGATACCGGACACGAAGTGCAGGGGCTGAAGGACTTCCCCGTCGAAGACCGCCCCCCGCTCCTGCTGACCTTCTTCAGTTTTCATTTCATGGTCTACCTAGGTGGCTGGTTTATCCTGATCGCCACGCTCGGCCTGATCCTGTGGTGGCGCGGAAAAGTCACCGAGAACAAGCTCTTCCTCTTGGCGGCCACGGTCACCATTCCACTACCTTTCATTGCTAACGAGCTGGGGTGGATGGCGGCGGAGATTGGTCGGCAGCCCTGGGTTGTGTACAACCTCATGCGGACAAAGGATGCCGTCTCGGGCAGCGTTCCTGCCGGACAGATCCTGGCCTCAATCATCATGTTCTCGCTTATCTACTCCCTGCTTTTCGGGGTTTGGATCTATCTGCTTGGCCGACAATTCAACAAAGGCCCGCAACCCCTTGAAGAGGAGACCTGCTAATGATGCTGCTGCAAATTGTCTGGTTACTGCTGATCGGCATTCTGGTCATTGGATATGCGATTCTGGATGGGTTCGATCTGGGCGTTGGATTCTGGCATCTCTTTGCCAAGAAACGGGAAGAACGCAGCGCCTTCATCACCTCCATTGAGCCCTTCTGGGACGGCAATGAAGTTTGGTTGCTGACGGGCGGAGGTGCGCTGTTTGCTGCCTTTCCCGCCGTCTATGCCACGGTGTTCAGTGGGCTCTATCTGGCGCTGATGCTGGTGTTGCTGGGGTTGATCTTCCGCGCGGTCGCCATTGAGTACCGCAACAAGGTCGACGACCCGCGCTGGGTGGGGGCCTGGGATGTTGCATTTTCAGTTGGCAGCATCCTTCCGTCGCTGCTCTATGCGGTTGCGATTGGCAATCTGCTGCGGGGGATGGAGCTCAACGCAATAGGAGACTACACCGGTGGCTTCTTTGCTCTGCTGAACCCCTATGCTTTGGTTGTGGGGCTCGTCGGGCTCTCGATGTTTGCCGTCCATGGTGCACTCTATCTCGCGATCAAAGTTGGCGGGGATATTGAGCAGCGCGCGCGCGTCTGGGCGGCCAAGGCCTGGTGGTGCTATGCCGTTCTGTTCCTGGTCTCCGCGACGTGGACAGGGCTCTGCTACCTCAGAAACGGCAAAGTGCTTCCCATCGCGCTTGGGCTCGCGGCAGCAGCGGCGATCGGGTTGATCAGGGCCTTCAACAGCAAGGGCGAGGGGCTGAAAGCCTTTCTGGCGTCGTGCGCAGGAATTGCCCTGGTTATGCTTTCAGTCGTCGCAGTGCTCTTCCCGAATATGGTAGTGGCCAGCAACGATCCCGCGCTCACCCTGACGGTATTCAATGCCTCGTCGTCGTTGCGTACACTCGGCGTGATGTTGGTGATTGCCCTGATCGGTATGCCCATTGTGATTGGGTACACGATCTTCATTCATCGCATCTTCAAGGGACGCGTCCCGGTCGCAGAGTAGACCCCGCTGGGGCTGCCGCGGTAGCGTTGGCCGTCCCGGCCAATCCCTTCAAGTAGATTAGGATTACGAGCACGATTACGATTAAGAGGAGAGCGCAAACTTGATCATCCCGCTCGTAATCATAATCGTACGCGTAATCGTAATCGCTCAATCTGCAGTTTAGAATCCTCTACAGCGCGAAAGCCTCGCCCATGCGCATGGCTAGTAGGCATGGCTCTCCAGCCAGCCCGCCTTAGCAGGCGTAGCGCGAAGGCTGGGAGCTGTGCCAGCAATGTTTGGGGCTCCCGGTGCGCCTTGGGATTGGCACGACAGAGAACCTTCGGGAAACGGTCATCCTGAGCTTGTCGAAGGATCTCCTCCCCCCGTCCTCCCGCAAGAGCTGGGGATGTCCAAGAACTACCTCCGCTTCCCCAACCCCCCGATGCGGCTATGCCCCGGCCATTTCCTGGAGTCGCTTAATCTCCTCCGGCCAGAGGGTGTCGTCGATCGTTTCGAGGATCAGGGGGATGTTGTCAAAACGTGCATCCTTCATGATGAACTCGAACGCAACCATGGGAATGGTTCCCATCCCGATGCTGTGGTGCCGGTCCTTTCGGCTTTCGTACGGCACCTTGCTGTCGTTGATGTGCATACCCCGTAGATAGGCAAACCCTACGATGTCTTCCAGTTCCTGGAATGTGGCGCGGCAGCTTTCCTCGGTACGCAGGTCGTAGCCCGCAGAGAAGGAGTGGCAGGTGTCGATGCAGACCCCCATGCGGGATTTGTCGTCGACCTGATCAATGATGGCGGCCAGGTGCTCGAATCGGTAGCCCATGTTTGAGCCCTGCCCCGCCGTGTTCTCGAGAACGACGGTGACCCCCTCTGTGGCCTCGAGCGCCCTGTTGATGGACTCCGAAATCAACGTTAGGCACGCCTCTTCAGAAATCTCGCGGAGGTGGCTGCCGGGATGCATGTTCAGAAGCGTCAGGCCAAGCTGCTGGCAGCGGGTGAGCTCGTCGGTAAAGGCATCCAGAGACTTCTTGCGCTTCGCAGGGTCCGGGTTGCCGAGGTTGATCAGGTAGCTGTCATGCGGAAGCACCTGGTTGGGAGCGAATCCCTCCTTCTCCAGATTCTCGCGAAAAGAGGCAATGGTCTTATCCGTGTATGGCGGAGCCACCCACTGTCGCTGGTTCTTGGTGAACATCGCAAACGCGGTTGCACCAATGGCCTTGGCATTGATCGGCGCGTTGAAAACGCCGCCTTGCGTTGAGACGTGGGCTCCAATGAACTTCATGATGGGCTCTCCTTCAGGCCGGTTCCCGGAATGCTACTGTCGCGAGGGCTGCTCCCGGCGAGAGTGGAGTCAAACACCATTGACGGGGTCATGCAAGCTCGTTAGAAACAGAGGTGAAGACGAGGCGACGGGAAGGGAGAGCATCGTGCAGACGCTGGGAGACATTGGAGAGCTGGCCGCCATCGAGCGGATTACCCGGGGATTGCCCAAGGGGCAGAAGGTGATCGTTGGCCCGGGAGATGACTGTGCCGTAGTCCGCCCGGCGGAGAATGCAAGTGAGGACCTGGTGCTGACATCGGATCCTGTTGTTGCCGGGGTTCATTTTGACACCGATGCCGCTCCCGAGGCCGTGGGGCACAAAGCGATTGGGCGCGCGCTGAGTGACATTGCCGCTATGGGGGGAGAGCCTCGCTGGGCACTTGTCGATGTCGTGGCTCCCGCATCCACACCCGTATCTATTGTGGATGGGCTATACGCCGGAATGGGCGCACTCGCCTCAGACCGCGGTTTGGCCATTGTGGGCGGCGACATGGCGGAGGGCCCCGTTGTTGAGATCCACGTTTTTGCGATTGGGGCTGTACCCGTTGGCAGGGCACTACTCCGCTCAGGCGCATCCCTCGGCGATCGGCTCTTTGCTACCGGAGCGCTTGGCGGGAGCAGGCTTGGCCGGCATCTTCGCGTGGAGCCGCGTTTGGAGGAGGGGTGTTTCCTGCGCGACTGGGCCACCGCTATGATCGACATCAGTGATGGACTTGCATCAGATCTGCACCACTTGACGGACATGAGCAAATTGGGTTGTGATCTGAATCTTGACCATATTCCCATTTCGGATGCGGCGCGTAGGCTTGAGGGAGAGGAAGCGCCCCTGGATCATGCGCTCTACGACGGGGAGGATTTCGAGTTGCTCTTCACCGTTCCCCAGTCACGATGCGAGCCCTTTGTCGCCGCCTGGCGAGCCGCCTTCGAGTTGCCCTGCGCCGATATTGGTTGCATGACTTCAGAGCCTGGGATCGTTCGCTGTTTGCATGAAGATGGAGCAGAAAGCACGCTCCGCCGCAACGGGTACGCACACTTCTGAGCTTCGACAAGCTCGGCATGACAGAGAACCCTAGAAAACTGTCATCTTGAGCTTGCCGACTTGTCCTGCGAAGCCTCCTTGGCGAAGAAGGAAAGATCTCCAACGTGGGTTACGCGCGAAAACAGAAGAATGTCCTATCGGCTTGATGCTTGCGCGGACATAGCTCCAACCATAGGCTGATAGGCAATGAACACACTCGACTGGATTATCGTGGCGGTCTACATGGTGGCTATGGTGGCCATGTCATGGTTCGTCGGCCGAAAGCAGGGCAACGAGAAGGATTACTACCTGGCCGGCAACAACATGAGTTACTGGGCAATCAGCCTCTCCACCATGGCGACCCAGTGCTCAACCAACAGCCTCTTGGGAGCTCCTGCATTCGTCATTGCCGTGGGCGGCCTGCTGTGGTTGCAGTATGAGCTGGCTCTGCCGCTGGCGTTGATCGGGATCATGGCGCTACTGTTGCCCTATTTCCGCCACCGTAGCGTTGTTTCTGTCTACGAGTACCTGGAGGATCGGTTCGGTCCTCGCAGTCGAACGCTCCTCTCCGTTACGTTCCAATTCCTTCGCGCGTTCTCAACAGGCGTTACCGTGTACGGCATCTCGATCGTGATCGAGAAGCTGACGGGACTACCTTTTGCTGCTGCGGTTCTGTTACTGGGTGCCATTACCGTTGTCTATGACTTCCTCGGAGGGATCCGCGCCGTTGTCTACTCCGACGTCATTCAGATGGTGATCCTCTATACCGGAATTGCCATCTGCTTTGGCTTTGCCTTGAACCTGGTCGGAGGCTGGGATGCCATGTGGGCAGCCTTTCCTGCCGACAAAGCACGCACGCTCGATTTCTCCGGTTTCGGATTTCGGGAAGGCGAGACCTTCACCTTCTGGCCGATGTTGATTGGCGGGGTCTTCCTCTACATGAGCTATTACGGCTGTGATCAGACGCAAGTGCAGCGGGAGCTGTCGACGCGCAATGTGGATGACACGAACATGTCGCTCTTTCTGCACGGGTTGCTGCGCTTTCCGCTGGTAGTCACCTACTGCCTGGTTGGCGTGGCAATCGCGACGTTTGCCATTCAGCACCCCGGCTTCCTCGGGCAGCTGAGATCCGCCCCCGGTGAAGCCGTGAACTACAACCTGGCTGTTCCCGTCTTCTGTATCCAGCACCTGCCTCACGGGGTCATAGGACTCATCATGGTATCGCTCTTTGCGGCAGCCATGTCGTCTCTGGATTCCACGATTAACAGCCTGTCGGCCACGACTATGCGGGATATCATTGAGCGGTTCTGCGTCAGCGGTCAGCTCGACGGGCGCCGCGCTCTGCTCTGGTCGCGTCTCACCACCGTCTTTTGGGGCGGGGTTTGTGTCGCGTTCTCGTTCTTCGTGGGCGACATCTCCAAGTCCATTATCGAGTCCATCAACAAGATTGGCTCTCTCGCCAACGGTCCCATCCTCGGCACCTTTCTGCTGGCGATGTTGACTCGGCGCACGCATGACCGCGGGGTTGTTGTCGGCATTGTCGCAGGATTCGTTGCCAATCTGTTCACCTGGAAATTCCTGCCCCAGGTGTCATGGCTCTGGTGGAACGTTTCCGGCTGTGCGGTAACCATGGGGCTGGGGTGGGGCGCGAGTCTGATCATTCCCGATGCGGGGCCAACGCGGGACATCGAGGATCTGGTTTATCAGAAGGGGGGCCAAAAGCTTGGCTACCGTCGCCAATGGTCACGCTACTACGCCATTCTGGCCCTCTACTCCGCCCTCATGTTGGCCCTACTCTGGGCGATCCCGAAGGTCCTCAAGTAGATGGCGCTTCGAACATAGGTCTCGTTGGGATGCCCTGCGCATCTGAGGATGTATGTGTTGAACATAAGCCCGTGCGTCGCTTTCGTTCCTCAAGCTATGCAGGGCATGCTTCGCTCTGTCGATCTCCTCATGGCAGCGCCATGCGTAGCCCGACAGGGCGAAGCATGGTGGAGGCGGCGGGAGTCGAACCCGCGTCCGCAATAGAGTCACTCAAGCTTCTACGTGCATATTCTGTCATTAAGTCTCGCCACTGTAACTACGAACAGACACGCCGTTACAGCCGCCAGTCTCAGCATTATTTCGCCACAACAGCCTGAGACGCATTGTTGCAACTAACCTGCTGTCGTCGCCTCGATCCGCCTAGCAGGTGTTGGCGGGGAGACGCGTAGCTTATATTTAAGCTGCGAGAGCTAATTCAGTATCAGCACTTAATGTTTTGCCCGGATTTTTAACGAGGCCAACCAGACATCCTCGGCACGCAACCTCAGCTTCAACCACCACGTCGAAACCATGTCGCCCCCCTCCCATTTCCAGAGGTGACTTCCATTGTCCTGCCTATTCGCTCTGGCTGCAAGCTGTTTCTGCACTTCGGGGCTCAGAGAATGTGGGTTGGTTGCCTTTGACAAGGAGAATGTCCCTGCATAGAATCGAATCGTGTAACGATATCGTACTGGAAAAACAGGACGGCAGAATCACGACTGTTGAGGAAGACACGACTGACAAGGGCGATACGAACAACAATGGAACCGTCAATATTCTAGATGCATGGGATGCGCTTTCTATGTCCGTTAGGCTGATTGCAGAGGATCTGAACGCGGACATGGATAATAGTGGTCGGGTGACGGCTGAAGATGCCCGCCTGATTCTTGTGATGGCTATTCAGTAACTGGGGGGCAGATCTATGAAGAGAGTTCTAACAATACTGCTTATTTTGTCATGTGTGGTTCTGCGTGTGGTATTTGCCGGTGGCGAGAAAGTGTTGGCCAACGGGGGTCAAGTCGAACAGGTTTTTTCTATCCCGCCCGCACCGATTGAGGCCGAGCCGACGGTCTCTCTCCCCGCTGCACAGCCGACTGAATCTGACCCGCCGTCCCCCGCGGCCTCGCTCAAAGCGATCTTCAAGAAAATGGAAGCCCTTGAGGAGGCATTGGAGGCAGGCATTCTGGAGAAGCGTGTCTATGATGAGAAGCGAGCGGCGCTATACGCTCAACTATTTCCCGCGATGCGAAAGAAGGCCGCATCTGACTCGGCGGGCAAGCTGGCCGCCCTTGACAAGGCTCTGGCTGCAGAGGTCATTACGCGCGAAGAATACGATGGCAAGAGGAGAGCCCTTTCTGACGAGGCAAGTAAACCTTGGCCCAACGACTTGGCTGTTGCAAGACGCATGGTCGCGGTTGAGAGGTTCGCATCGGATGGCGCCCTGAGCCAGGGGGACGCTGGGCGGGAAATGGCTGTGATTCTTCGGGAAGTCGGACTGGGGCAGGCGATGGAGGCCGCGGGTGATAGAGCCCAGAAGGCGCAGTGCTTAAGCAGTCTCAGGCACATTGACATGGCCAAGATGACGCTTGCGTCAGACGCGGATCTTGCCGACGGCGCGGTTGTCACGCAGGAGGCGCTTGTTCAGTATCTGGAGGGTGGTTGGGGCGGGCGTGTCTGTCCGAAGGGCGGTACATACGCAATAAATCCGATTGGCACACGCGCGAGCTGCAGTATTCCAGACCATTCTTGGGAATAGTGTGCAAATGCGACCACCGCCAGCCCCGAACCCGCGCAACGGCGGGAAGGTACCGAATACGCCACCGTTCTCGCCCTACAATCGAGCCTTAGACCAACAAGCCTGATACACAACACCAACCACCCGCCTTACAATCTGATGTGTAAGCACTAAGAAAACGATGCAGTTTCAGAGCAGGAATACGCCATGTAATGGCGCACTGCAACGCGTGACATTCTTGAACGTCCAATGTCCTTTCCTTGGGGATTCAAAATCGACCTTCTCACGGGTGGGGGATCTGTGGCATAGTCGGCACCCAGTCTTCCGGTTGGGAAGAGCTGTTTTTCGGTTCGAATCCAAGGAGCTCAGGCGGATGCACGTTTACAATACAGAATCGCGACGGCTGGACGAAGTCGTGCCTCTTGAAGAGGGTCATATTCGGCTCTATACGTGCGGCCCCACGGTCTACAATGCCGCCCATATCGGAAATTTTCGGACTTACGTGTTTGAGGATCTGCTGCGGCGCTATCTGAAGTACTGCGGGTTCCGCGTCACGCAGGTGATGAACCTCACGGATGTGGATGATAAGACGATCCGCGGAGCCAAGGCGGCTGGAAAACCGCTGCGGGAGTACACGCAGATCTACAAGGATATGTTCTTCGAGGATATCAAGACGCTCAATATCGAGCCTGCCGAACACTACCCAGCCGCTACGGATCACATCGACGAGGTGATCGCGATTATCGAGAAGCTCTTCGAGAAGGGGTTGGCTTACAAGTCGGAAGATGGCTCCGTCTACTTCAGCATTGCGAAGTTTCCGAATTATGGCCGCCTGGCGAGGATCGATACATCGGCGCTACAGTCGGGCGCCCGTGTTGCCCAGGATGAGTACGAGAAGGAGAATGCTTCTGACTTTGCGCTCTGGAAGGCGTGGACAGAAGAAGATGGCGATGTGGTTTGGGAGTCTCCCTGGGGGCGCGGTCGACCGGGGTGGCACATTGAGTGCTCGGCCATGAGCATGAAGTACTTGGGTGAGAGCTTCGACATTCATACGGGTGGCGTAGACAATATGTTCCCGCATCACGATGACGAGATTGCGCAGAGCGAAGGCGCGACAGGTAAGACCTTTGTGAAGTACTGGATGCACTCGGCTCATCTCGTGGTGGACGGCAAGAAAATGTCCAAATCGCTCGGGAATTTCCATACGTTGCGCGAGGTGATGGAACGAGGCTACCAAGGGCGAGAGGTTCGCTATGTTCTGCTGGCTGCCCACTATCGTCAGTCTCTCAATTTCACGTTTGAGGCCGTTGAATCGGCGCGCGCCTCGCTGTCACGGTTGGACGAGTTCAGCGACCGGCTTCGGGAATGCAAGACCTCGGGAGCAGCGCTTCCCGCCTGGGCTGAGACGGCAAAGACAAGTTTTGAAACGGCGTTGAACGAGGACCTGAACATTGCCGAGGCGCTCGCCAGCCTTTTTGATATGGTGCACGCGGGCAACCGGGCGATGGATGCTGGAGAGATGGATTGGTCCGCAGGTGCCGTCCTTGAATTGATGAAGTCATTTGATTCGGTGTTGGGTATTCTTGAGAAGCCGGCTGCCGAGGTGGATGCGGATGCGCAGGCGCTGCTTGAGGCACGAGCCAAGGCGCGGGCGGACAAAGACTGGGCCGAGTCGGATCGCATTCGTGATGCGCTGAGTGAGCTGGGCTGGGAGGTCCGCGATTCGGCAGAGGGACAGAAGTTGAAGAAGAAGGGCTGAGGGGTGAAGAAGAAGGGCTGAGGGTTGAAACCTGAAAGCTGAAATGGGAAATTTGAAAGCAGAAATTGGGAATGGCTGGAGTATTCATAACATTTGAGGGGCCCGAAGGATGCGGCAAGTCCACGCAGGTCGCGCGCCTGGCGGAGCGTTTGCGCGATGAGGGATATGACGTCGTGACGACTCGTGAACCCGGCGGGACGCCCGCTGGCGAAGCTATCCGGGGTATTCTGCAGCACGATACGGCGGGTGAAGATATCTGTGCAGAGACAGAAACACTTCTTTTTGAAGCCAGCCGTGCTCAGCTCGTACGGCATGTGATTCGCCCCGCGATCGAACGTGGCGCCATTGTGCTTTGTGATCGTTTCGCGGACTCGACGACGGCTTACCAGGGCTACGGGCGGGGGTTCGATGTCGAGGCCCTGTTGCAGCTGCATGCCTTTGCTCTGGGGGAGACCGAACCCAAGCTAACGCTCCTGCTTGATATTGACGTCGAAGAGGGGTTCCGTCGCCTGCAAAGCCGAAATGCCGAAACACAGACAGGGCTGGATCGAATGGAACGCGAATCGCGGGCGTTTCATCAGCGTGTACACGATGGCTATCTTGCCATGGCTGATCGCTGGCCCGGGCGGTTCTCGGTTGTGGATGGCAATCGGGCCCCCGAGGCTGTGCACGCCGATATCTGGAACCTGGTATTGAAAGCAATCCGTGAACGCTGATCAGGCATACTCCTACATTGAGCGAAGCGTTGCTGCCCAGCGATTGGCGCAGGCCTATGTCGTCGTCGCCCCTCCGCGTGGGGTGGGGGACGCTCTGGCCATCCGTGTGCTGATGTTGCTGAATTGCACCGAGAAGGATGCGCCCTGCGGCTGCTGTCGCGCATGTTTGTCCGTGCAGGACCGTACCCATCCGGATGTGCACTGGATCGAGCCTCAGATGAAGTCCCGCGTCATCTCTGTGAAGCAGATGCGGGGCATTCAGAAGCAGATCTATGAGACCTCATTTAGCGGGGGCTGGAAGGCCTGCGTGATTATCGGGGCAGATTGTCTGAACCCCTCTGCTGCCAACGCCTTTCTTAAGACGCTTGAAGAGCCCCCTGAAAAGACACTGTTCCTGCTGCTTACCGACAGTCCGCAGAGATTGCTGCCGACGATCATCTCACGCTGTCACCGCATGACGGTGACCGGAGGGGATGGAGATGGGCTTGATGACGACCTTCGGACCGCCGTCACTGACATTCTGGCTTCCCGCACGGGGGGCGGAGGAATTCAGCGCCTTGCTAAGGGGGACCGTCTGGCTACGCTGCTAAAGGCCGTTAAGAAACGTATTTCGGATGAAGAGAACGCTGCGCTGGATGATGAAGAGGCCAATGTTGACAGCGATACGCTGGCTGCTCGTGTCAGTTCCCGCTATCTAGAGGTCCGCGAAGCGATTATGCGGTCGATCCTGCTGTGGTATCGTGATATCCTGCTGCTCTGTTGCGACGCGGACCCGACGTGGATCCACCACGGCGTTTCGACGGAGCAACTTGAGGCGTCGGCCGCGGGTATCACGTACCGGAATGCCGCTGCGCAGGTGCGCGCCGTGGAGCAGATGAACCGGCAGCTTGGCATGAACATGCCTGAGCCGCTGGTGTTTACCGTTGGATTCAGCGTATTGGACTAACAGACATATGACCGCAATGGCGGTTTTGACATAGAGGCTCAGATGTATCGTATCGCAACCGTAGAAGTTACCCCTGGCGAGGAGCTCCGCTGCGTCAGCCCTGATGGGCTGGCCATTCATGTCGGTGACCGCTGTGTCTTTGACACGGGACAGGCTCTTGAGATTGGCCAGATTCTCTCTGTGGTGGATGGCGGAGCCAATGCGCCTGACGCCAGCGTCCCTAAAGTGGTGCGCTGTGCAACGCTGCAGGATCAGTCCAAAGCGCGAGAAAACGATTTGATGAGCAAAATGGCGATGGACTCGTGTGAGGCCATGGCCACGAGACTGGGGCTGGTGATGAGGCTGGTCAGCGTCCGGTTCAGCTTCGACCGCAAGCATTTGACGGTGCTCTACTCGTCAGAGGACCGCGTTGATTTTCGTGAGCTCGTGAAGGAGCTGGCAACGGAGCAGCACGCACGCATCGAAATGCGGCAGATCGGGGTCCGTGACGAAGCGGGCATGATCGGCGGGTTGGGCCCCTGCGGGCGGCAGCAGTGTTGCTGTTCCTGGTTGAAGAATTTCGAGTCGATCAACGTGAAGATGGCGAAGAACCAGGGCTTGTCGCTAAACCCCGGGGCAATCAGTGGCATGTGCGGACGGCTGAAGTGCTGCCTGCGCTACGAGAACGAGCAGTATCGCGAAGCGTCCCGCGGGATGCCGCGGGAGGGGGCTGTTGTTGAGGGGGCCGATGGCCGCGGTTGCGTCATTGACCACAACACGATGGGGAGAACGATTCGTGTGCGGCTTGAAGATGACCGCATCGTTGACTACGATGTCGACGATATTCAAATCTTGCGCAGCAGTCGCAGACGGTAGGGCCTGTGGCCCCACTAAAGGAATAACAGCAATGAAATTACTTGTGATCAATGGCCCGAATCTCGGACTGCTTGGGCAGCGGGAACCCGATGTCTACGGGAGCGAGACGCTCGCCGATATCGAGCAGTCTCTGCAGGAAACGGCTTCTGAACTGGGTGTCGAACTCGATACCTTCCAGAGCAATGAAGAGGGCGCCCTCGTAACGGCAATTGGTGATGCTTCGGGGGTTTACGATGGAATCATCATCAACCCCGCAGCCTATACCCATACCAGCGTTGCGCTGCGCGATGCCATTAAAGCAACAGGGCTCCCCTGCGTAGAGGTGCACCTTTCCAACACACATGCCAGAGAGGAATTCCGCCACACGAGTCTTACGGCACCGGTGTGTACAGGGCAGATCATGGGCTTTGGCGGCAAGGGCTACGTGCTTGCGCTCAAAGGAATCGTCGAGAAACTGAGGAGTGATGCATCATGAAAATGCTACATCGAATCGTGTTCCTGTTTGTGTTTGCGCTGCTCACGGCAACCGGTATCGGCCTGATGTGTACGGCTGCCGTCGGGGAGAACTGGGCGGTGCTGGAGGCGCTGCTTCCGGGGAGTCGCGTCACGGGGGCGTGCATCGGCGTCATCCTGTTTGGTCTCGCATCTCTGCTCTTTCTTACAGGCCTGGACACCAGGCGCCGCGACCGCTTCCTGTCGTTCTCTAACGAACAGGGCGCCGTGAACATCAGCACCGATGCCATTGCCGACTATGTCAGCAAGCTGGCCCCTGAGTTTCCCTCCATTGTTAAGATGACCCCCTTGGTGATGCCGCAGCGCCGACGCATCGACATTGTGGTTGATGTGCGCATCAAAGCGGGACCGCAGCTTCACGAGATTTGCGAAGTGCTCCAGCGTCGTGTTCGAGAGAGCATGGAGAAGGGGCTCGGCATCTCCGAAGTTCGCCGTGTTATTGTCAGTGTTAAGCAGATCAGCTCCGAACATAAATCGTCCTGATGCGCCTCGAAGATGCACTTCTCTATATGATTCTAAAGGCACCCGCCGCGGGCTCTCCGTCCGACTTCTGTGCGGCTGCGATTGCAGGCGGGGTTGATGTCATTCATGTCTCTGCCGAGGTCGCTGCGAACGCAGAACAGCTACAGGCGGTTCACGATGTGTGTCGTCGGGATGACGCGTTGCTCGTGGTTGCCGACGATGCGGCGATCGGCCTGTCAGTGGAAGCCGATGGTTTGCATCTGAGTGCTTCGACGGCATCGGTTGGGCAGGCCCGCGCGACGATGGGCATGGACACCATCGTGGGCATGTCGACTCGCTCCAGCAGTGACGCCATCCTGGGGCTTGAAGTCGGTGCCGACTATCTGCTGCATTGGGAGGGGACGCTGTCTCCCAGTGTGTTCTCTGGACTGCCTGGTGCTGCAGGTCAGGCGCTCTTTGCTGCCGGGCTGTCATCGGTTGATGATGCGCGCAGTATTGTGGAGCGCGGCGTCTACCGAATCTGTATTGAGTCCCCACTGCTTGAAGGGGGCGACCCGAGTGAGTTGGCCGCAGCCTATTCGCGTGTGCTTGGGCGGAGTATGTAGGAAAGCAGAGATTCGAAAGC
The DNA here is from genome assembly GCA_018645275.1 of Verrucomicrobiota bacterium. Lineage (GTDB taxonomy): Bacteria > Verrucomicrobiota > Kiritimatiellia > UBA8416 > UBA8416 > JABGOW01. The sequence continues at coordinate 1,166 of JABGOW010000174.1, read as the reverse complement.
AGAAAGCAGAAATTCGGACCAGGACATAGAGCGCCAAGAGCATGGAGCTGGGGCGCCCCCGCCCCGGAAGAGTGGCTTATGGGCATCGACACATAGCAAAACGAATAGCCAGCGGTCATCCCGAGCTTGCCGAGGGATCTCCAGTTTGACGGAGCCTGAAGAAGCGCAGGACATGGAGCTGGGGCGCCCTCGCCCCGGAAGAGCGGATTATGTGCGTCGACAGAACAGGAAGAAGAGTAGCCAGCGGTCATCCCGAGCTTGCCGAGGGATCTCCAGTTTGACGGAGCCTGAAGAAGCGCAGGACATGGAGCTGGGGCGCCCTCGCCCCGGAAGAGCGGCCCGAGGGCGGGCCACCTCCATTTCTATGGGTGACTACTAGGTAACGGGCAGAAATCAGGACGTGAGTTAAGGAGCATGCATCATGAGCAATATAGATCTAGTGATTGTGGGGTCCATTGGATTGGACACGATTGAGACGAAGTTCGACAAGCGGGAGAATCTGCTTGGCGGCTCCGTGAGCTATGCCTGTGCGGCATCATCGTTCTTCGCCCGGACAGGAATGGTCGGGGTGGTCGGAGCAGATTTTCCTGACGCCTACATGGACTGTTACCGGCGTTTCAATATTGATCTTGAAGGGCTCATGACGGATCAGGCCGGTAAGACCTTCGCCTGGTCGGGCGTCTACGAGGAGGACATGATCAATCGGCGTACGCTCTCAACCGACCTCAACGTGTTGGCGGACTTCGCGCCCGAGCTTCCCGAAGCCTATCGCGATGCTCCCTTTATCCTTCTCGGAAACATCTCCCCTGCGTTGCAGCTCCACGTTCTGTCGCAGGCGCGCTCCCCAAAGTTCGTGATTGCCGACACGATGGACCTGTGGATCAACATAGCGAAAGAGCCGCTTTTGGATCTGATCGGCAAAGTGAATCTGCTCATGTTGAATGACGAAGAGGCCCGTCTTCTCACGAAAGAGCACAATCTGAAAACATGTGCCAAGAAGATCTTGGATATGGGCCCGGACTATGTCGTCATCAAAAAGGGTGAGCATGGTGCCATGCTGGTGACGCGCGAAGGCATGTTCCTTGTGCCCGCTTATCCGGTTGACAGCGTCATCGACCCGACAGGTGCAGGCGATTCATTTGCCGGAGGGTTTATGGGCTATCTTG